>JBJERF010000064.1:0-4533 GCA_051882115.1 Ruminococcus sp.
CCCCCGACCGCTTTTTTTGAGAAAAAAGCGGCGCAAAAAAACTTTTATACCTTTTAAACTTGCAGTAACTTTTCCCCCCTCCCTTGTGGGAGGGGGCTGATGCCTTTCTGTTTTCAGTAACTGAAACGGGGGTGGGGTAGACGGTCCAGCGGCACGCTGGTGGGGTAGACAGTCCAGCGGTACGCTGGCTTGACAAAAGCGGAGAAATTTAGTACAATGAATGAGGAAAAATTTTACAAGAGAGGATGTTCAAAATGCTTCAATTGGAAAATGTCAGCGTACACTACGGTGCTCAGACTGCACTGAACTGTATGTGGTATACGTTTCTGCCCGGTCACATCTATGGTCTGGTGGGACCTAATGGCTGCGGAAAAAGTACACTGATGAAAACAGCTGCCGGTCTGCTGAAAAATTATACAGGCAATGTACTGTACGATGGAAAAAAAGTAGGCACGGCCATGCGTGCCCGTATCGCTTATCTGCCCACCCATCCGGTTTATTATCGTTATATGAGTGTGGATGATATGGGTGCATTTTATGAGGATTTCTTCAAGGACTTCAATCGGGAAGAATACCGCCGGATGATTTCCTTTTTCGGGCTGAATCCGGAACAGAAGCTCAGTACCATGTCCACCGGTATGGTGGCAAAAGTCCGTGTGGCTGCCACCCTGTCCCGTAATGCCGGTGTCATTCTGCTGGATGAACCATTGAATGGAATTGATCTCATCGGACAGGATCAGGTGCGGCAGATTCTGCTCTCTCTGGAACGGCAGGGACGGATTATCATGATTTCCAGCCATATGTTTGACCAGCTGGAGGCAGTCTGTGACCATGTGGTGATGATGAATGCAGGAAAGGTGCTGCTGCATGGTACGCTGCAAAGCCTGCGTGAACAGTATGGTATGTCTGTATCGGATTTGTATCGTGCGACGTATATTCAGCTGATGCAGATGCAGTCAATGGGAGGGATGCAGTTATGGTAAAGCTTTTGAAAAATGAATGGCGGAGGTATCGTGCTTCACTGCTGATCCTTCTGGTTTGTATTGCCGGTCTGGGGCTTTTGCTTTCGCTGAGTATGGTTTTTATCATTACAACAGATGATGCAGACTCTATTGCAAAGGTCAGCAATGCCGGAAGCATCATGATTCTGGCACTGCTCATGATGATGATTCCCTATGGAGGATATGTATACAGTGTACTTTCCTATGCAACAGATATTGGAAAGAAGGGTATGATTTTTCTCACACCCAGTCCCACATGGCAGGTGATTCTTTCCAAGATTTTATTCGGAACGGGTGCTTATATTGTGCTGTCCGTTGCAAGCGGCGGACTGCTGTGGTTGATTTCATTGTTGTCGGATGTATGTACAAATGAAGATGTTGTAGATGTATTTGAATCCATTGCAGGTATGCGTTATGATATGGAAGAGGAATATCATGTTCTGAAACAGCTGTATTTGTTTGCAGTGGATATGGTTGAGTATCTGCACACTGCGCTTTTGTTTATGGCAAGTATTGCACTGGCACGTTATGCGGCAAATTCTATTGCTGTACAGGTGATTCTGACGCTGGTATTTGCCTATCTGGTGAATATGATTGAGTCATTGATTGCCATACTTCCGACGCTTCTTTTCGAGGATTACGGGATTTTGGAATGGCTCTTTTCTCTGTTTGAAACGAATCCGTATATTGTTTTCTTCAATCTTGCTTATTCAATCATACTGTACATCATTTGTACCTGTCTGACTGACCGGAAAGTGAATCTTTCATAAAAATAAAGGGGATGCTGCAATTTTGCAGCATCCCTTTTGGTATAGAAGTTTTCGGAGGAGTCTTTTGAGAAAGCCCCCGAAAATTAATTTGCATACAAGCTTCTGAGCAATGCAATTTCCGCAGCATAGCCTGCATCATCATTGGGCGTTTCCAGAATGAACGGCAGATGCCGCAGTGCCGGATGGTTGATGATCCGTGCAAATGCCTCTGTGCCGATATGACCTGCACCAATTTTTTCATGACGGTCTTTATGAGCACCACAGGGATTTTTGCTGTCATTGAGGTGCATTGCTTTCAGATTCTGAAGACCAATGATGCGGTCAAATTGTTCCAGAACGCCATCCAGATTGTTGACAATATCGAAGCCTGCATCCCACATATGACAGGTATCCAGACAAACGCCCATCTTTTCACGCAGTTCCACACGTTCCAGAATTTCCTGAAGCTCTTCAAATTTAGAGCCGATCTCTGTTCCCTTACCAGCCATTCCCTCCAGCAGTACTGTGGTGGTCTGTTCCGGACGCAATATCTGATTCAGTCCGTCTGCAATCTGCTGAATGCCGGTTGAAACGCCCTGCTTTACATGGCTTCCCGGATGAAAATTGTAATACTGATGAGGTGTATACTCCATACGAATCATATCATCCTTCAGCATATTCTGGGCGAAGGTGCGGATGGAAGGATCAGCCGAGCAGAGATTTAACGTATAGGGTGCATGTGCAACCAGTGTACCGAAGTTGTTTTCCGCTTCCAGACGCAGAAACTCAGAAACATCTGCTTCGCTGATAGGTTTTGCATTACCGCCACGGGGATTGCGTGTGAAAAAAGCGAACGTATTTGCCCCCAGGGAAATGGCATGCTTTCCCATAGCAAGGTATCCCTTAGAGGACGGCAGATGACATCCGATATATAACATTTATTCATTTCCTCCTTCTTGTGAAATGACCGTTGTTTCAGCCGGACGGCTGGTTTTTTGATGATAGGGTAGATCTCCGATGATTTTTTCCAGTGCAGCCAAGGCAATGTCATAGTTTTCCTGCATTTCCTCTTCGCTGTCATAGGTCTTGGTGACTTTTCTCAGACTGATGCAGATATCACGATCCAGTACAAGCTCCGGATAGCCGATGGCTTCGGTAAAGTCCGTATGCCGCAGGTAAAAGCCAGTGCCCCGGACATTCCGGTTATCAGGAAACAGCTCCTCCAGATTTTCCAGCGTTTCATCTGCCATAATAAACTGATTGGCTTTTGCATCTGTAATCAGCATGATGGAATCCGCAAGCTGGAACTGTGAGGAAAGCTTGGTAATATTTCCGGTATAGTAATCACTCTGTTCGGTTGCATCATTCAGCGGAATGGGATAGATATCCACAGAAACCTTACCGTCTCCATTGGTATCTTCTATGTATTGTTCAAAATAATCGGAAAGGGCTTCGCTGGAGAATTGCAGCGTTTCATCGTCTGTCAGCACCATGACGATCATATCCGGACGCACCTTCATGATATAATCCACAATCAGGTAGCCGAATATACAGACCAGAAAAACGGTAATGCCCAGCCACCATTTGCTGTGATAGAGGAAATTCGTGATTTTTTTCCAAAAGGACAGTTTTGGCTTTTCCTCCTTGACCTCATGAATCATTTCACTTTCGGTAATAACACCCTGTTTAAGCCGCATCAGCTCAATGCGTTCCTCACGGATTTTCTTCTCGTAGGCCTCTTTTTCTTTTTTTCTGCGTTCTTCTAAGAGCCGCTGGCGTTTTTCTTCCAGTGCTTCCTCACGCTGACGCTCCCTTTCATCGATTTCACGTACCGTTTCCAAAAAGCTTTTTCCCTTTTTCTTTTTTCCTGAGGGATTTGTTTCAGCTTCGGGTGAATCATCAGACAGGGTGCGGTGTTTTTCTTCGTCTTGCATGGGCGTTCCTCATTTCTTTGTTATGAAAAAAGGGTGCTCCGGCTGCATCACCATACAGCTTCGGTTCACCCCTTATTTCATGAAAAATTATTCTGCATTTTCAGCAGGTTCCTCTTCACTGCTGCCTGTGCTGCCCTGCTTCGGCAGCGGACGCATGGTCGGGAAGAGCAGCACATCACGGATAGATGCACTGTCTGTCAGCAGCATAACCAGACGATCCAGCCCCAATCCCAGACCGCCTGTAGGCGGCAGACCATATTCCAGCGCAGTTACAAAATCCTCATCTACTTCGCCGGTAGGATCGCCCAGTGCACGTCTTGCAGCAACCTGTTGAACAAAGCGTTCCTTCTGATCCACCGGATCATTCAGTTCCGAGAATGCATTGCCCATTTCACGGGCATAGATGAAATATTCAAAACGTTCTGTAAATGCCGGATCCTCCGGTTTACGCTTTGCAAGGGGAGAATTCTCCACGGGATAATCATAGATGATGGTGGGCTGAATCAGCTTTTCTTCGACAAATGCGTCAAAGAATGCAATCAGAACATGACCCTTTGTGGCATGTTCGCCCTCTTCCACCTCTACATTATGTGCTTTCGCGCAGGCTCTTGCCGCTTCATCGGTTTCCCAGTCATTGTAGTCCACGCCGGCATACTTTTTGACGGCTTCCACCATAGTCAGACGCTCCCACGGCTCGCCCAGACGAATGTCCACGCCCTGATAGGAAATGATATCCTTTCCGCAGATTTTCTTTGCCAGTGTGCGGTACATATCTTCAATCAGATCCATCATACCCTTATAGTCGGTATAAGCCTGATACATTTCAATGGAAGTAAATTCCGGATTGTG
>JBJERF010000065.1:0-20409 GCA_051882115.1 Ruminococcus sp.
GTATTGTCAAAAATTTGGTCATTATTGCATTTACACAGTTTCTTTTTCAGAACCGAACCAATGCATGATAAGCATAAGCCGCCATACCTCTCAGACCGAATAAAATCAGTGATTTTAGTGAACGGATATTTTCCTCTGCATGCCAAAGTTCACTCATATCATAGTCAGTATTTTTGCCGCATGGTGACGCACAGTCTCCGCAATTCGGAATCAGTCTCAACTTTTCCATATGCACTAATTCTATCTGACTGCGGATAGCACTATCGTCAAAATTTACGTTGGTAAGCGTTGTGAACAGTCCCTCGATGAACAGCTGATAGGTATAGCTGTTTATCATGTGTTCGTTACACTCTGCCGAACGTGCCAGACCGATAAGAGCTCCTGTCAGCTCGTCCTGTAACCCAGCTGTATCGGCTTTCTTTCCGCAGACGCCAACATTCCCTGTACAGCCGCCGCAGCCGGTCTGCTCACACTGAAGACAAAACATTTTCTTTTCCATACTTATACTCCTTCAATCCGTGATTGTTCCGTCCGTGGAAATTGTAACAACCTGCCACGGAATAAGTTTACCGCTTGCCTGCAATGCACGCTTTGCCGCAATTTCGATACCGCCGCAGCATGGCACTTCCATACGAACAATGGTCAGGCTTCTGATATTGTTGTTTGAAATCACCTGCGTAAGCTTTTCGGCATAATCACCCTCGTCCAGTTTGGGACATCCTATCAGCGTGATTCTGTTTTTGATAAAGTCCTCGTGGAATCTGCTGTAGGCATAGGCTGTACAATCCGCTGCAATCAGCAGGTCTGCATCGTCAAAATAAGGCGCATTCACAGGCACAAGCTTGATCTGCACAGGCCATTGGGAAAGCCTACTGACAGATGGAAAATTGTCGGAAACAGCTTCCGTTTTCTCTCTTTTGATTGCTCTGGAATGCGTTCCGGGACAACCGCATGGGAGTGTTCCCTGTGCTTTTGCTTTTGCCGCAAGCACTGCTGCTTCATTGTATGCAGGTGCTTCACGCTCTTCAAAGGTAATCGCATCTACAGGGCAAGCAGGCAGGCAGTCGCCTAAACCGTCGCAGTAATCTTCACGAAGCAGCTTTGCCTTACCATCCACCATTCCAATAGCACCCTCATGGCAGGCATCAGCACAAGCACCGCAGCCAATACATTTTTCTTCATTTATCTTTATAATTTTTCGTATCATAACAAAACCTCCGTTGTTTTTTTCTTGACCTTGTGACTTCATTATAGTATAATCAAAGAAAAAAGTATGTTGAATTTTCAACAAACGGAGATTTATCATGAAGAAGTATCTGGAAATTCTGAGAGACTGTAAGTTGTTTGAAAACATAGAGGACGAAAATCTCCTGGCAATGCTGGGGTGTTTGGGAGCAGATGTACGGTTATATAAGAAAGAGCAGAATATTTTTACCGAAGGAGATACAGTATCTCACATGGGAATCATGCTGTCCGGAACTGCACAGATCGTTCGTGTGGATTTTTATGGCAACAGAAGTATTGTTACAAATATTGAACCGCTGCAGCTTTTCGGGGAATCTTTCGCTTGTACAGAAACGAGGTCAATTCCTGTGAATGTGATTGCTGAAAAAGACTGTGAAGTTATGCTGATAGATAGCCAGAAAATATTACACCCATGCTGCAACGCTTGCGAATTTCACAGCAAAATGATTTTTAATCTGATGAAAGAAATTGCCGCAAAAAATCTCTTATTGAATCAGAAAATTGAGATTATATCCAAACGTACCACGAGAGAAAAGCTGATAACCTATCTGTTCATGCAGGCAAAGAAGCATGGCAGCAGCTTTGCCATTCCCTACAACCGACAGGAGCTTGCGGATTTTCTTGAAGTTGACAGAAGCGGACTGTCGGCAGAGATCAGCAAGCTGAGAAAAGAAAATGTGATCGAGTGCAAACGAAACTTTTTCAGATTATTGAAAAAATAAAAAAGATAATTTCACCTGCTATATCACATCTCCACCAGTCCACTGATATGATTCTCAGCGTTATCCATGAAAATTGATTTCCGTGGGCTTTTTTGAAAAGTGATTGCAATTTTTGTCGAAGTGTGATACAATGAAAATGTACAGAAATTTGTATGATATAGGGAAGGAAGTGTAAAATGAATATCAGTACAATTGCCCAGCTTGCGGGCGTTTCACCGGCAACTGTATCCCGGTATTTAAATAATGGTTATGTCAGCGCTGATAAAAGACAGCGGATTCAGGAGGTCATTGAACGTACCGGATATATACCCAGTTCGTCTGGGCAGACACTGCACACCGGACGGAATCATCTGATTGGTGTGATTGTTCCTTGTCTCAGTTCCGAACCGGTATCTAAAATGATAGATGGAATCAGTGATTCTGTCAATAACGCTCAGTATCAGTTACTGCTTGCCAATACAAATAACAGTGTGGAAAAGGAACTGGAATTTTTGAAGATTTTCCGAACAAGTCATGTAGATGGTGTGATTTTTATGGGAACCATGATGTCACCAAGACATATTGCAGTGATGAAAGCATATCAGAAGCCCATTGTTCTGCTGGCACAAAAGGAAGAGGCTTTTCCCAGTGTGTACTTTGACGACTACTTCGCAGCGTATCGGGCAACAGAAGTGCTGATTGAAAAAGGATGCAGGAAACTTGCCTATATCGGAGTTGCATTAAAGGATCGTGCGGTAGGTCGGGAAAGGCGAAGCGGTTTTTTTGAAGCATTGCAAAAGCGTCATCTTCCCTTTGCAAAGGAGTATGTAGAGGAGTGTGCATTTTCATCAGAAGGCGGTGCAGATGCCATGCTCCGCCTTTTGAAAAAAGGGATTGCTTTTGATGGTCTGTTCTGTGCAACAGATGATATTGCCTTTGGTGCCATGAAGGTGCTCAAGGAAAAAGGCATTCTGATTCCGGAACAGGTTAAGGTTATTGCAGTAGATGACAGTAAGATGGCGGAGTTATTTTCACCTACGCTTTCCTCTGTCAATCTTTCTCACCGTACAGGTGGCAGAGAGGCTGGAATGCTGCTGATGAAGATGATTCAAACACAGGAACAGCATGTAATCGGGGGAAAAATGTGCTGTCAGCTTCATTTACGTGAAAGTACAGGTTACTGATGAGAAAATTCTGTAGGGACAGGCGTGGAAGCTTCTGTAAAATACAATATATAAGGGCTGTTGCACCATTAGGATGCAGCAGCCCTTTCATTATAATGATAGTATTTTCTTTTAACTATACAGCTCATTTATATTTTTTAAGAATATAGCAGTTTGAAGCTGATTTATTGCTCCTTTTCGGAAACTATAAATGGTTTTACACGCAAAAGCAATTTCCGGTCTACTAATGCTTCAATCCACGTTCCTTCAGGAAGAAATTTTTCTGAGAAAATCTTTCCCTCTGAACGGATTGTATGAATCCATGCGGTCTGATCGTAAGGAATCAGCAAGCACTTTCGTTCAGCGGTTTTCGGCAGATTTTGGGCAATACAATGCAGCAGCGCATCCAGTCCCATCTGTTTTTGTGCAGAAATCATGACGGTACGTTCATCCGTTACAATATGCGTATCTGCCGGAAGAAGATCCGCCTTATTGAGTGCATAAATCTGGGGAATTCCATCACATCCAAGGGCACGCAGCACCTCTTGAGTTACTTCTGACTGCTGCTGACCATCCTCTGTGCTGATATCCACCAGATTTAAAATCAAATCTGCATTGGCAGCTTCTTCCAGTGTGCTTTTGAAGGCTTCTATCAATTGATGCGGCAAGCGGCGTATTAGCCCGACTGTATCAATGAGCATGACATTTCGTCCATCAGGTAGTGTGAGCATACGGGCGGTAGGATCAAGAGTTGCGAAAAGTTTGTCCTCTGCCAGTACACCTGCATGCGTCAACGTATTGAGCAGCGTAGATTTTCCGGCATTGGTATATCCCACAATGGCAACAGAAAGAATGCCATCCTTCTTTCTGCGCTGCCGATGCTGTGTACGCCGTTTTTCTGTTTTGACCAGCTCTGCTTTCAGTGTATCAATACGCCGGCGGATATGCCGTTTATCCGTTTCCAGTTTCGACTCACCGGGGCCTCTTGTTCCGATGCCGCCTCCCAGACGAGAAAGCTGAATGCCTTTACCGGCAAGGTGTGCCAGACGATATTGATTTTGCGCAAGCTCCACCTGAATACGCCCCTCCTTGGTTCGGGCACGCTGTGCAAAAATATCCAATATCAAAGTTGTGCGGTCAATGACTTGTATATCCAGAATATCTTCAATATTTTTGGTCTGATTGGCAGTCAGCTCCAGATCAAAAATAGCAAGGGAAATCTGGTGGGTTTCAATGGTTTCCTTTATTTCCAAAAGGCGACCTTTTCCAACACAGGTTGCACTGTCACATGCCGGACGTTTCTGAATACTGGTCAGTACCGGATCCGCACCGGCAGTTTTTGCAAGAGCTGAAAGCTCCTGTATGGAAAGCAGAGCATCAAATGCGCCTGTATCCACACTAATAAGGATTGCTTTTGGCAGAGCATTTTCTTTCAAAAGTATGTCGTTCATTTGCACCATCCTTTTTAGAACCTGTCTGATATGAACTGTACACACAGTATATCAGATGGTTTTTCTATATTCTGGTTCCCAGCTTTTCAGAATACTCTCTTCTGAAAGCATCAAATCTGTCCTCATCTATGGCATCACGGATTTTTTCCATAAGGGTGTTGTAGAAATAAAGATTATGTTGTACTGCCAATCTGCCTGCCAGCTGCTCATTTGCCTTGAACAGATGGCGGATATAGGCACGGGAGAAATTGCGGCAGGTGGGACAGTCACATTTCGTATCAAGGGGCAGATCATCCGTCTTATACTTTTCATTGGTGATGTGCAGAATACCATCCCATGTGAATACAGTACCATGGCGGGCATTTCTGCTGGGCATTACGCAGTCGAACATATCGACGCCTCTGTAAACCGCTTCAATGATATTCTGGGGTGTTCCTACGCCCATGAGATAACGTGGTTTATCTGTAGGCATAAACGGCTCTACCCGCTCAATGATATGATACATGACTTCCGGAGGTTCTCCCACAGCAAGTCCGCCGATGGCATAGCCGTCCAGTCCGAACTGTGCAATCTCCTTCATGTGGGATACTCTCAGTTCATCATATGTGCCGCCCTGATTGATGCCGAACAGCATCTGCTTGGGATTGATCGTACCCTCCCGCGCATTCAGCTCAGCCATTTTTTTCTGACAGCGTTCAAGCCAGCGAGTGGTTCTTGCGCAGGAATCCTTTACATATTTGAAAGGAGAGGGATTTTCAACGCATTCGTCAAATGCCATAGCAATGGTGGAGGCAAGATTTGACTGGATCTGCATGCTTTCTTCTGGCCCCATGAAAATCCGCTTTCCATCAATATGGGACTGAAAGTATACGCCCTCTTCTTTGATCCGGCGCAGCTTGGCAAGAGAAAATACCTGAAATCCGCCGCTGTCTGTGAGAATGGGCTTTTTCCAGTGCATAAATTTATGGAGTCCGCCCATGGTGTGAATCAGTTCGTCTCCCGGACGCAAATGCAGATGATAGGTGTTGCAAAGCTCCACCTGACATTTTAAATCCACGAGGTCAACTGAGGAAATGCCCCCCTTAATGGCAGCAGCTGTTCCCACATTCATGAAAAACGGTGTCTGAATGGTGCCATGAACCGTTTCGAATACACCTCTTCGTGCAGAACCTTCTTTTTTTAATAACGTAAACATTGTTTCAGTTCCTCCGCTTTATAGAATACACATAGCATCGCCAAAGCTGAAAAATCGATATTTTTCCTCAACGGCAACTTCATAGGCATGCATGGTCTTTTCATAACCCAGAAATGCAGATACCAGCATAATCAATGTGCTTTCCGGCAGATGAAAATTGGTTACCAGACCATCCAGCACTTTAAATTGATACCCCGGATAGATAAAAATATCCGTATAGCCATCATCGGCGATGAGCCTTCCGTTATGGGCAGTGGCAACTGCTTCCAATGTGCGGCAGGTAGTTGTACCGATTGCAATGACACGGCCGCCGTTCAATTTGGTCTGATGGATTTTATCCACGGTTTCCTGAGGCAGCATATAATGTTCGCTGTGCATCTTATGTGCCAGTACATCATCCTCTTTTACCGGACGGAATGTTCCCAGCCCCACATGCAGTGTGACATAGGCTTCCTCCACGCCCTTTTCCCTGAGCTCTGCAAGCATTTCCTTTGTAAAATGCAGACCGGCTGTAGGAGCTGCCGCAGAGCCTAATTCACGGGAATATACGGTTTGATACCGTTCCTTATCCGCAAGCTTTTCTTTAATATAAGGCGGCAAAGGCATTTGTCCCACATCTTCCAGTGCCGTATAAAAATTTCCCTCACAGGTAAACTGTACAATGCGGTTTCCGTCCTCCTTGACTTCCACGACCTCTGCCAGAAGCCGTCCGCCGCCAAAGCTGAACCTTGCGCCCACCTTGGCTTTCTTGCCGGGCCGGCAGATGATTTCCCAGCGTTTGTCACCTTTCTGTTCCAGCAGCAGAAATTCTATGAAGGATCCCGTCCCCTCCTTTTCGCCATACAGACGAGCCGGCAAAACACGGGAATCGTTCATGACAATCAGGTCACCCTTTTGCAGAATATCGCATAAATTGTAGAAATGGCGGTGGGTGATTGCGCCCGTGGAACGGTCAATCTGCATCATGCGAGAATGGTCACGGGGTTCTGTAGGCGTTTGTGCAATGTAGCTTTCCGGCAGGTTATAATAAAAATCTGATTTTTTCATTTGGAAACTCCTATTTTTTAATAATTTCTATTGACAGGCAACCGCAAAAATGATATGATAGAGATAAGAACCAAAGGGTTCTAAGGCAGAGGCGCACTCCCGATGAGTCTTGTTTGACAGGATGACCGATCCGTTTGATGCAAACAAAAAAGGCGGGCGTGCCGAAGAGGCAGTTCTGGTCCGACTGTTTCTGGGCAGATTTCCGAATAGGATTCTGACTGTCATCGTTATGATGGAGTGCTGTCGCATACACAATCTGTGATGTGTCAACCATTCTATTATATCGCATGATCAGCCGGTTTTCAACCGGTTTTTTCATATTTATAAGATTTTTTGGAGGAATTACAAAATGAAACAGTTTCATGTGGGTATTATTGGTGCAACCGGTATGGTTGGACAGCGTTTTGCAACGCTCCTTGCTGAGCATCCGTGGTTCAAGGTAACGGCTCTGGCAGCTTCTCCCCGCAGTGCAGGCAAGACCTACGCTGAAGCCGTAGGCAATCGCTGGGCAATGACCGTGCCGATGCCTGAGTCCATGAAGGATATGATCATTATGGATGCACAGGCGGATATTGAAAAGATTGCCGGCATGGTGGATTTCGTATTCTGTGCAGTGGATATGAAGAAGGATGAAATCCGTGCACTGGAAGAGGCATATGCAAAGGCAGAGTGTCCGGTTGTATCCAACAATTCTGCACACCGCTTTACAGCTGATGTGCCGATGGTGGTGCCGGAAGTCAATCCGGATCATATTGAAATTATCAAGAGTCAGCGTGCACGTCTGGGTACAAAGCGTGGCTTTATCGCAGTAAAGTCCAATTGCTCCATTCAGAGCTATGTGCCGGCACTTTCTCCGCTGCGTAAATTTGGTATCAAGAATATTCTGGCTTGTACCTATCAGGCCATTTCCGGTGCTGGAAAGACCTTTGAAACATGGCCGGAAATGATTGACAATGTCATTCCGTACATTGGCGGTGAGGAAGAAAAGTCCGAACAGGAGCCGCTGAAGGTATGGGGCACCATTGAAAATGGTGAGATTGTCAAGGCAAGCAGTCCGTTGATTACAACACAGTGTCTGCGTGTACCGGTATCAGACGGTCATACAGCTGCTGTATTCGTATCCTTTGAAAATAAGCCGTCCAAGGAGGAAATCCTGAAGATTTGGTCTGAGTTTTCAGGTGTTCCCCAGGAGCTGGAGCTGCCCAGCGCACCGAAGCAGTTCCTGAACTACTTCGAAGAGGATAACCGTCCGCAGGCAAAGCTGGATCGTACACTGGAAGGCGGTATGGCAGTTTCTATCGGCCGTCTTCGTGAGGATACGATGTTTGACTATAAGTTTGTCTGCCTGTCCCATAATACGCTGAGAGGTGCAGCCGGCGGAGCTGTTCTTCTGGCAGAGCTTCTGGCAGCCAAGGGCTATTTCGACTAATTTGATCCATCATCGGGCAGCAGATTGCTGACTGATTTATATATAAGGAGGTATCTCTCATGAAAAATACGATTTTCACCGGAGCAGGCGTTGCGATTATTACGCCGATGCTGGCAGACGGCAGCGTGGATTTTGACGGACTGAAGAAGCTGATTGATTTTCAGATTGAAGGCGGTACAGATGCAATTATCATTTGCGGTACAACCGGCGAATCCTCTACACTGGATGACGAGGAGCATCGTGCAGCCATCCGCTGTGCAGTAGAGCATACAGCAAACCGTGTACCGGTAATTGCCGGCACGGGCAGCAATGATACAAAGTATGCTGTTGAACTGTCCAGAGAGGCTCAGGAGCTGGGGGCAAATGGCCTTCTGCTTGTAACACCTTATTACAACAAGTGTACACAGAAGGGTCTGTATCAGCATTATATGAAAATTGCCGACAGTGTGGATCTTCCGATCATTCTGTACAATATTCCCAGCAGAACCGGTGTAACCATTGAGATTCCCACGGTTGCTGCATTGGGTGCACACAAGAATATTGTTGCCGTTAAGGAAGCTTCCGGCAATATCAGCTATACAGCGAAGCTGGCAGCAAAGTGCGGCAATCTGGTGGACATTTACAGCGGAAACGATGATATGATTGTTCCCATTATGTCACTGGGCGGTAAGGGCGTTATTTCCGTACTTTCCAACATTGCACCGGCTGCCACCCATCAGATGTGTCAGTATTGTCTGGATAACAATTTTGCAGAAGCAACCAAGCTCCAGCTGGAATATCTGGAACTGATCAACACATTGTTTGTTGAAGTCAACCCGATTCCGGTAAAGGCTGCCATGAATATGATGGGTCTGCCGGCTGGTCCGTGCAGAATGCCGCTGTGTGATATGACGGATGAGCATATTGCAGCCATGCGGGCAGCTTTGACAGCAAGAGGTCTTCTGGACTAATTTCACATCAGATCAGAAAGGATGCCGCATGCAGCGGTAAAAAGGATAGGACTATGACAAAAATTGTAATTTGCGGTGCAAATGGAAAAATGGGACATACCGTTGCATCCTGTATTGAATCCCGTGGGGATTGCAGGGTAATCGGCGGTATTGATTCTTATACAAAAGTATACGGAGATTTCCCGATTGTGGAAACACCGGCGCAGCTGCCGGAACAGCCGGATGTAATTATCGACTTTTCCAATCCCTCTACACTGGATGGCCTGCTGGAATATGGTCTGCTGCACAATGTTGCACTGGTATTGGCAACAACCGGTTACAGTGATGAGCAGATTGCAAAGATTCAGAATGCTGCGGAGCAGATTCCGGTTTTTTTTACATTCAACATGTCTCTGGGCATCAATCTGCTGGTGCAGCTGGCAAAAACAGCAGTTTCTGTATTGGGCAACCAGTTTGATATTGAGATTGTGGAGAAACATCACAATCAGAAAATTGATGCACCCAGCGGGACGGCAATCATGATTGCCAATGCAATCAATGAGACACGGAACAATTCGTATCATTATGTGTATGATCGCCATGCACGCCGTATGAAACGTGAAAAGTCTGAAATTGGTATGCATGCAATCCGTGGCGGTACGATTGTCGGTGAGCATGATGTTATTTTCGCAGGGCGGGATGAAGTCATCACACTGTCACACAGTGCAGCCTCCAAGAGCGTTTTTGCAGTGGGTGCAGTGAATGCAGCGGTATTTATCAAAGGCAAGCCGGCTGGACTGTATGATATGGCACAGCTTGTGGAAAGTCAGAAAGCATAAAATTCATTAGACCTCCTCGGGAACTGGAGAAGTGCCAGATTCCGCAGGATATTTTGTGACTGACAAAGAGACTCTCCCACAGGAATACTTGGTGTATTTCAAGGGAGAGGCTCAAAGTCAGGCGCAAAAGAGACAAGGAAGATGGTGCTTCGTAAGTTTCCGAGGAGGTCTATTCAATAAAAATCCCCCAAAGTCCGTTTCATCGGGCTTTCGGGGGATTTTCTGCTGTAAAATATTATCACACCTTGGATTCTTCAAAGGATTCAGAATCTGCCATCCGGTATCCGATACCGACCTCAGTAAATATGTATTCCGGACGTGCAGGACATTTTTCAATTTTTCTGCGGATATTTGCCATATTCACACGCAGAATCTGATTGTCTGTAGGTGCATTTGGCCCCCAGATGGCATGAATCATTGTATCATAAGTCAAAACCTTTCCGGCATATCTGCCCAGAAGTGCAACCAGCTTGAACTCATTTTGTGTCAGCCGTGCATCCGTTCCCCGGATAAAGACACGATATTTGTCATAATCAATGACCAGCTCTCCCACATGGTAGCAGCCCGATTGTTTGATATCCATCTGGCTGGGAGAGATACCGCCATGGCGCAGTGCTGTGCGAATCCGTGCCAACAGTTCTTTGCTTCCAAAGGGCTTTGTGATATAATCGTCAGCACCTAAATCGAGTGCTGCTACTTTATCCAGTTCATGCGTCCGTGCGGAAACGACCAGAATCGGCATAGCAGACCATTCACGGATACGTTTGATGATTTGTAAGCCGTCCAGATCCGGCAGTCCCAGATCCAGCAGGAGCAAATCGGGACAGTAATTTTCTGCGATAAAACAGGCATCTGTTCCGGACTCGGCACATAAAACATCATACTGATTGGATTCCAATATTGTTTTCATAAAATTGCAAATGGAGTGGTCGTCCTCTGCAATAAGAATGCGTTGTTTGGCTGGCATAATCATTCCACCTTCTCTTACAAGTTCCTATTATTGTAACACAATGCTGGGGTTCCGTCAATAAAAATTGCGTTAAAATCTTCAAAGCAGCTGCTCCGGCAAAAACCTTTTCAATCCGACAGAATCAGCAGGCGTATTGCCTCCTTCGCAGGAAATCAACAGGATTCTCTGACAGAATCTGCGTTATATCGCCGCCGTCATTTGGTATAATGAAAGTCGGTCAAGTATTTGGACAGATTGGCTGAATGGTTTTTGAAAAGAGGCAAAAATATGCAGAAAAAGACATTGTTGGGTTATTTGATGGAAAAAAAGTGGATGACAGCAGAAGAGGTGTCGGAAGCGATCGGCATACAAACGGAGACAATACGGGAATGGTGTACACAAAAAGGTGCGGTAAAAACAGAAACGGATACCATGCAGAAGCTGACGAATCTTTTATTTGAAAAAGCAGACCGGACAGAGCTGGCTGCTGTTTTGGAACGGATTTCCCCCGGAAGCACAAAGCTTGAATCCGATGTGCAGAGAGAGGTTCTGGGGAAAGCACTCAGTATGGAATGGACTGAAGATGCTGCACCTGTACCGGCACACAGTGAAAATCCGAATGTTCCCATTCGGATTTATCTTCCCCAAGGAAATGAAAAAATACCTGCTGCCCTGAAAGCATTCTGGGATATTGTAGAGCACACAGATGTACCCACAGAGATTCATATGGCAGACTGGGGACATTTTGCTTTAGATGAAATGGAACAGAATGTATTTCATTATGTTGCAGAACAGATGATCCGTGCAGTGAAAAGAGGTTTTACCATTCATATTCTCACACCGGAAACGGAGGAATATCCGGGCACCCCCATTCTTCTGCGCCGTCTGCCGCTGTATTTGAATCCAAGGATTACATATTACCGGATCCCCAGCGGCGCAGAGTATCCTGCGCATGAAAGCTGGATGACATTGGGGTTCAAATCCGTTTTGCTGACACGGGTGCTTCCGGGTGAAGCTCCTATTACAACACTGATTCAGGAAGCAACTCTTGCACAGTATTATTATAATTGGATGCAGATGCTTCTGATGCAGACACGTCCGCTGAATCTGCATATTGGTGAAACCGATGTGATCCACATATACAGCCGTATGAAAGCAGATGTGCAGCCACTGATGACGGTTTACTTTATGGAAGCAGCCCCTTCTTTTTTGCATATGCCGCCGCAGCTGCTCCGTGAAGTGATGAAAGCAAACGGTGCAGATGAGCAGCAAATTGCTGCTTGTCTTCGGATGAGCATGCTGCGTGCCAGTCTGCGCAGTATCTGTAAGTGTGCCCAGATTTATAACGGCGATCAGATTCTTCACCTGCTTCAGCAGGAAAAATATGTGGATCCTATGCTTTCGGGCATCTTGCAAAGAAGTGCCTATATTACATCAGAACAGTTGAAAAAGCAGCTGCGCTTTTTCCTTTCAGAGGTGGAGCATACAAATTATCAGATGTTTCTGCCGTCCTTTGAAATGGATTTGCGTTTATCTCAATGTGGCATTTCTATAGCTGTTCAGGAGGATAGTATGGCGGCGGTGATGGATCTGACGCAGCGCAGCCGGAATTTTTACAGTACAGATTTGTCGTGTATCGGGGGATTTGCACAATATATGGAGCAAATGCATCGGATGATTCCGCCGGTCAAGCGAAGCGGAAACTGGACAAGACGGCTTTTAAAACGGTATATTCAATTTTAGAGTTGACATTCTGTATAAAATGTGATACAATAAAAACGGATTCGGGGACGGCACCCATCAGAAAAAACAGCAATCCAAGTGTAAAAAAGGAAATTTCTGTTATGAAATGCATATCTGTTGTTGATACACAGGGAAATTCATACGAAGCAACCTATCCGAAACGAGCGAAGGGACTTGTAAAACACGGTCGGGCACGCTTTGTAAATGAATATACAATATGTCTTACGTGTCCGCCGCATAATGCTTTGGAGGAAACACATATGATGACTTCAGATAATATGACAAATCATGCGCCGGAAATCACAGCTGCTCAGATTTTTGAGGAACTTCAAAAAATTCGTCAGGATACAGCACATATTTCTCTTGCCATGGAAAAGCTGGAGAAGGTTCCCACAGGCGGTGACTCTGCGGAAAATGTTTGCAAAGAGAAGATTGCAGCCATTCTGAAAATTGCTGAGGAACGGGAAAAGACCAACCAGGCTTTGATTCATCTGTATGAAAAGATGTATGATGATGTGTATTATGATACACATGAATCTGCATCAGAAGCTTCTGCATAATTGAAGCTGTCCATGAAATAAACAAACAGAAGCTGCTGCGCTTGTCAAAAAGTGCAGCAGCTTTGATTTTATGAAAAGCTATAAGAGCCTGTTTAAGATCAGGACAAAAGTGGCAATTGTGTTATTACTATTTCAGAGTATGGTCAGCAAAAAGCAATGAAGAAAATAGCGTTGGATTGTTGAGCGTTCTTTTGGCTAGCTCGACAAATGCCGCAGACTTTGGAAAAACCGTGAGAGACTATTGCAAAACTCTTTTGCACTTCTATCTTTTCATTTTATTATTATCATAGCGGTATAGGCATAAAAGTTCGCTTTTAACTTTTTTTCTTCTTGCTGTCACCCCTCTTATCAGACGATATGCCCATCCGACGGGCAGCAAAATTTTATACCGGTAGAAAAACGGAAAAAAAGCTTCATATATATACATTGGAGGAAAAATTCTGTGCCAGACATATTTCAACCTGGAAGTACTCCTGGTTTGCTTCTGAAATTTCTCTATCTTTCGCTGAACATACTGCTCCATAGTGCCATACGTTCCCGAAAACAGGTAAAACTCAAGCATTTTTCTCTCATCTTCTGACAACTCCGGAAGTTCAGCAGAAGAAAAAACTTTCATACTCAGCTGACGTGATTTACGCTCAAAATCTCCTATGCCAAGCTTTTCAAGCTCGCCGGATATGTAATCCCAATCAAGAACATCATTTTTCTGATGAATATATACATAAGTATCAAGCAATGAACGCAGTCCGGTTCCGCTCTCGCTGTAATGCTTATACTCATGGAATGTCATGAAAATATAGAAATCCTCATCAGTAAAATGGCAGCTGTATTCTTTGTTTTCATCTTTTACAAGACGGTTTTTTACATCGGTATAATATGCAAATATTCTTTTATCAGAGTTTTCACTGTACAGGGCTGTATGCATTTCAAAATTCAGTACAGGAGGTTTCATATAGGTATCGTGATGTGTTTTGCCTACACTCTCAGCCTTATACCCATTTTGCAGCATAAAGCCTAAAACTTCATTCTGATATGCTTTATCATAGAGAATATCATTATCAGCCATCTGGCGCATACCGATCTGGGGATACATCTCTTTCAGGATAACACCTTTCAGCGGTATATGCCATATTCCGTTTTCCTCTAAAAAATCACATATCTTCTCACGTTCCACATCAAGCATGATATTTTTTCGGATAGCTTTTGCCTTTGCTTCTTTCCACATGGATTCTGATACTCCTGCGGATTCCAGAGCCATACAAACCATTGATGTCAGACTATGAAACTGGCACATCTGATATAGCTTTGTGAGATCAATCTGTGCAATTTTATCTTTATCCGGAACCTGTCCATGCAATGCGCAGGAAGCAAGATAAAGCATCTGATAAGCTGTTTCCTTCATTTTTCTTCCTCAATTCCATTTTCAGTAAATCTGATGATTTTATCGCAGATGTCCAGTGCTGCCGGACGGTGTGTCACAATCAATACCGTTTTATCCGTCATTTTTCTCAGATTGTCAAGCAGCTGTTTTTCTGTCTGCTCATCGAGTGCGCTCGTAGCTTCGTCAAGCAGAAGTATCGGAGCATCGGAGTATATCGCTCTTGCGATTGCAATTCTCTGCATCTGTCCTTCTGAAAGTCCTGCACCTCTTTCGTGAAGCTCAGTATCAATACCATTTTCAAGCTCCGATACAAATTCGTCAGCACAGGATATTTTAAGAGCAAGTCTGAGTTTTTCTTCATCTGCCTGTGCATCTGCAAAGGTGATGATTTCTTTTATCGTACCATTCATCAGATGATTGCCCTGCGGGACATAGGCAAACAGCCTGTGCCACTTGCTTGTAAGTTCTGTTTCCGTTCCGTCTGCTTTTTGTATCATAATACTGCCGCTGTCTGGGTGGTAAAGGCACATCAAAAGTTTTAATACAGTCGACTTTCCGCATCCGGAATGTCCTGTAAAGGCTATATTTTCGCCCTTGTTTATCACCAAGCTCACATGATTGAGAACACGCTCTTTGTCATGGCTTTTGTATGTAAAGCAGACTTTATCTGCCTTTATTGCAGAGAATTCAGTATCATAAAATTTCCTGATTTCTTTGCTGCCGATGATTTCTTCTGTGCAGTCATCCGCAAAATTTTCAGCTTCACGAAGCCTTTCTGCACTTGCTGTCATGGCATAGAATTTAGGAAGATAGCCTGTGATATTTGCAAATGGAGACTGTATCTGTGAAATCAGCTGTAATATTGCTGTAAGTGTTCCATAGCTTACAGTACCGCCGATGATTCCGAATCCGCAGTATGCAAATCCCACAAGGTACATACCGTTCATAGCTGCTGAAAAACCAATATTGCATACATTAGAGAAATGATTGCGTTTCATTCTTGCATTTTTATGTGCAGTCATTTTCTGCTTTCCCTGTTCTGCTGTACGCTGTTCAGCGGAAAAGCTTCTGACAATGATAAGGCTGCCGAGATACTCCTGCAGGAAGATACGCAGTCTGCCGTCATTTTCCTGAATACTCTTATGAAGCTTTTTCAGCACCTTTCTGAATGCGTATGTAAGCAAAATCAATGCCCCACCCCATGGAAGAAGAAGATAAAGGAATTTCGGCTCAATGATCAGCAGCATAACAAATGCGCCAATCATTTTTACAGCCATTCCGACTACACCCGGGAGAATATCCACCACGCCGTCAGCTGATATTTTCGTGTCAGAGGTCAGACGGTTGATCCATTCACCGGAATGAATGCTTGTAACCGAAGCATAGTCCTTTTTCAGCAGAGTTTCAAAAAGCCTTGATTTCAGAATATTTTCTATCCCAGAACGGGAATCCTCCTCAAGCCAGCGGACAACGGCTCTGAGCAGTATCTGAATCAGCACAAGAATGATAACCGAAAAAAAAGCAAGTAAAAAGCCTGACTTGTCCTTTTCAGCAGCACAGTCTATACCGTTTCTCAGGAGTAAAGCATATATTACTCCGCTGCCTCCAAGCACAGCCTGTATCAGTGACAGTAAAAGTACACTGATTTTATGCTTTCTCACTACATCAGAAAGCCATTTTAATGTGTTATTTTTCATTTCAGCCGCCTTTTCAGAAACTCCCGTGTACGGATAATAAATGCCCTTACGGGAAAGAAATCACACCACAAATGTACATAGATCCGGTATTTACGGTCAGTCACAAGAATTTCTCTGCCGTCACGGATAATGCCGGTCAATACTCCGATGATATGCCGGTCTGTGATACCGTACTCTCTGTTGCAGCGATTATCACCGCAGATCATGTAGTCATTTTCTCTGACTTTCAATATCCGATGCAGAACATACTGACCGCTGTCACGCTTATACAAAGGCACATCATACCGCTTGAGTCTGCCCTCAGCTCTGGAAATGACAAGAACATCTCTGCCTTGTCTGATGAATGGCATCATGCTGTCACCAACGTTTGTATATATGATTTTACCGTTTCTGCGGATTTCTTCTTCAAAAGTGGATTTAGCCATCTATTGCACCAACGCTGCGCAGTTTATTTATAATCATATCAACGCTTCCGGATACTTCTGTTTCGTCAGCGTCATACTTATCAAGCATCTTCTGGATGATTTCTTCTCTTGTGGTTTCGGTTCTCAGGCAGTCAACGATAAATGCAGTTGTTGCATTACTATGAATCAGTCCTGCAAACTTTCCTGACACATCTATCATCATATAGTCATCTTTATTTTTATGGGTAACAAACGACTCTTTCAGTTTCATAATTCTATCCTTTCATTGCCTTGTAAGCGAGTTCAGCAGCTGATATGTCCATATTGCAGCCAAGTCTGTAAAGCTCTGTATTTTCTGACAATACATCTATAAGCTTCAATGTTTTCAGCAGCTTCTGCGGACTTTGCGGTCTGTACACCTGCTGTACAAGCATATTATACACGCTGTCAGCTGTAACCCTTTCAATGCGGTTTTCCTCTGAACGTTCCAGAATGCAGACTACTTTCAAGGGAACACTTATATTTGTACTTAACCTGTGCTTTCCGTTCCAGGGAGTGCCGTAAACAATTATACCATTTTCCGATACTTTAATCAACGGCTTATCATCATTTACCATAACAGCACGTTCACCGAAAAGCTCTCTCCACAGCCTTGTATGTGTGGATTTACCGGTGCCTGATTTTGCTGTGAACAGATAACCGATACCGTCAACGGCAATGACTGAGCCGTGAAACAGGATCGTATCAAATTCAAGCATTTTATCCGCAATCTTCCGATAAACAGCCAGTGTTTCAAGGGAATCATCACGAAAATTCCTTATCGGAATACCTTCCTTTATATCTTCATTTCGTGATTTGTTACCTTCGTATTCTATATCCTTTCGTGTTGTTGTTATAGAAAAATCAGCAGTCCCACTATATCTGTAGTCAGCACAAAGCTCATGCACCTTTGAATATACAGACTCTATGGCAATTATCCTGCCGGCTATCTTATATGTACCTTTCATAACCTATTTCACCGGAATTATAGGCAGTTCAATTACACCGCCGGTGGTTTTTTCTGTTTCTGTACTTGATATCTGTGCCTCTGCCTCAGTTAAGGCAGTAATTTTTTTCACTGTTGTAGCAGTTTTTTCTGTTTCTGTATTGGATGTCTGCGTTTTCGTTTCGGTTGAAGCGTCAGTATTTTTTACCTGTGTAGTGGTTTTTTCGGCTTTATTCGATTCAAGGCTTGTTTCTTCCTTAACAATCGGCAATTCGCCCTCAGTATCTTTTGTTTCTTTTATGCCAGCTGCGGTTTCATTCACTTTTTTATCTGAATTATTGCTTTCATTTTTATCAGAAATCTCTGGTGCTGATGTTTCGGAAGAAGTTTTTGTTACTGCACATGCTCCATTTTCTGTCACTGATGTATCTGATTTATCTTTAGAACAGCCGACAAGAAGAAGTGAGGCTGCAAGCAATGCAAAGATCATTCTTTTCAATTGCAAAATCTCCTTTTTTTAAAACAAGCACTGCGTTTGATGCAGTGCTTGCTTTGTATTTTTTAGTTGTGCTTAATCAATAATGGGCAGTTCGTTTTCGTCAGAGATCATAGCACTTGTAGTAATAACGTCCTCACACTCAAACTCCACGATTTCAATTTCTGGTGTTGCATAAGTTTCTTTCATTTAACTCACCTCACATCCCGGTCCAAATTCCGTTTTTATCTACATAATAACCTTCGGGAGTATAAGCATTCCTTAACAAAGTTCCATCATCGTTCAAATAATACCAATTTTCTCCGTCTTTTACCCAACCGGTTTTCATAGTTCCATCGTCGTTGAAATAAAACCAATTTTCTCCGTCTTGTACCCAACCGGTTTGCATAATTCCGTAATCGTTGAAATAAAACCGAGCATCGTCAAATCCAGAAATATTAGTTACCCAACCGGTTTGCATAATTCCATCATCGTTGAAATAAAACCAAGCATCGTCATATCCGGGAATATTGGTTACCCAACCTGTTTGCATAATTCCATTGTCATCATAATAATACCAATTTCCTCCGTCTTGTACCCAACCGGTTTTCACATTATATTCAACTGCTGCCCGATTGTAAAGGTAAAGCGCCTTCACAAGATTTTTCAGGTTAGCATCTGCTGAATCACTGCCCAGAACCTTATTTGCATAGCTGAGAGCAGCGTAATTTGTGATTACTTCTTCGCCATTTACACTTACACTAAATAATGTTCCAAGCTTTTCTGCGCTGACATTCTTTATGTCAATGTAGTAATAACCCTGTTTTTCTGTAGGTGTTAATGTCATACTGTCAACTGTAAATGCATAATCACCAATACTATATCCGTCATCCAGCTTGAAATAATGTCTGATAGTGGTTTCAGATTCAAGAATAAGGCTTGAACCGTAGTAGCTTATGCCTTCGGGCATTGTGCCAACTGCAAAGTCATAAACACTCAGATCGTCTGTAATCGTCTGCTCTGCAACAGTTCCACCGCTGAAGAATGCCTTAGCTGCCTCACCGTAATCGCTCATGGATCCTGCAAGGCTTTTGAGGAATTCATTATCTGTTTCGCTAAGGTCTGCAAGATAATCAGAAACAGATACTGTAATATCAATTTTATCATTTACAGTGAAATGAATGTTTTCATCCATATCCTTTGCGGCAACCTGGTATGTAAACTTATAAAGTCCGTTTGCGTCCTTTTCAGACTTTTCAACCACAGTATCGTTAAAGCTTGCCGTCCAGTCATAAGCATCATCAGCAGAAACATAGATGTTAAAGCCGATTGTACCATCAAGAGAAGCACTCTGACCGTAAACAATCATGTCATTTGCAAAGGCTGACTGGTCAACATTTGCAAGAACCTTTTTGCCGCCTAAAACAGGATAATCCTCTGTGCCTATGGTCTGACCCCAGACTGAGCCGTCATAGACGACTGCACTTTCACCCTCGCCGACTGTACAGCCCTGTGAAAGGAGATATGCAACCTCGCCGCTTGCAAACTGCTCAGCAGTTCTGCCGCCGTTTTCGTCTTCTTTATCTGCGAGGGAATAGCATTTTGTGATTGTGCCGCCCTCATTCAGTTTGCATATAACGCCTGTTCCGTCCGTACTGAAGCAGTTTGCGATTGAACCTGTATTACAGCCGCATATGCCGCCGAAGCTTCCATTGTCTTTGAATGTGCCTGTATAATAGCAATTTGTGATTGTACCGTTATTCTGTCCGCATATACCGCCTACACGATCATTGCCATTGAAATTGGAATCAACAACGCCGACATTTTTTACTGTGCCCATGCTATAACCGAACAAGCCCACATAATCTTTGCTTTCATCATCGAAATACAATCCGCTTATGGTGTGATTCTGTCCGTCAAATGTGCCATTAAATTTGTTGTTATAGTTACCGATAGATGTCCATTCATTCCCACTTGGAACGGTGATATGATTTATGAGAACTGCGTTTGCACTTCCATAGTTTACGTTGTCATTGTTTACCTTATCTGCAAACCAGTAAAGCTGTCCGGCGTTGGAGATTTCGTAAACGCCGTCTGTGTTCGGCACTGTCGGCTGATATGCGCCGCAATCTGTGCAGAAACCATCTGCTGAATATGCGTGGTCTTTAATCGTAACAGTACAGGATACAGTGTTTCCTTCTGCGTCCTTTGCAATT
>JBJERF010000066.1:0-20341 GCA_051882115.1 Ruminococcus sp.
GGAATCGGCTCGCCCCAGTAACGCTGACGGGAGAATACCCAGTCACGGAGCTTATAATTCACTTTGCTCTTGCCCTTGCCGTTTTCCTCCAGCCACTGCTTGATTTTTACCTTTGCTTCCTCTACCGTCAGACCGTCCAGAAAATCACTGTTTGTCATAATGCCGGTTTCACAATCGGTAAAAGCTTCCTTTGTGACATCGCCGCCCTTGACTACCTCAATAATAGGCAGACCGAATACCTTTGCAAATTCATAGTCTCTTGTATCATGTGCCGGTACTGCCATAATCGCACCTGTACCATAGCTCATGAGCACATAGTCAGACAGGAAAATCGGGATTTCCTTGCCGTTCACCGGATTGATGCCGCATACACCCTTGAGGCATACACCCGTCTTTTCCTTTGCCATTTCTGTACGCTCAAAGTCGGACTTTCTGGCTGCCTTTTCCTGATAAGCACGGATTTCATCCATATTTTCCAGGCGGTCGCTCCACTGCTCAATCAGCGGATGCTCCGGAGACATAACCATATAAGTCGCACCGAACAGCGTGTCCGGACGTGTGGTATAAATTTTCAGCGTATCGCCGGCTGTGGTTGCAAAATCAACCTCTGCACCGGTAGAACGTCCGATCCAGTTGCGCTGTGTGGTCTTGATTCTGTCCAGATAATTCACCTCGTCCAGATCATCCAGCAATCTCTGGGCATACTCGGTAATCTTCAGCATCCACTGGGATTTTACCTTGCGGACAACCTCTCCGCCGCAGCGTTCACATACACCGCCTACAACCTCTTCATTCGCCAGAACCACCTTACAGGAGGTACACCAGTTGACTGCCATTTCCTTCTTATAGGCAAGTCCCTTCTTGAACATCTGTACAAAAATCCACTGCGTCCAATGGAAGTAATCCGGATCTGTTGTGTTGATTTCACGCTCCCAGTCAAAGGACATACCCAATGCCTGAAGCTGGCTCTTGAAACGTGCAACATTGTTCTTGGTGACAATCGCCGGATGAATCTTGTTCTTGATGGCAAAATTCTCTGTGGGCAGACCAAATGCATCCCAGCCCATGGGGAACAGTACATTATAGCCCTGCATACGGCGTTTTCTGGATACAATATCCATTGCGGTATACGGACGGGGATGTCCGATATGCAGACCCTGTCCCGACGGATACGGAAATTCTACCAATGCATAAAACTTGGGCTTGCTGTAATCCGTTCCTGCACGGAAAGAATGATGTTCCTCCCAATACTGCTGCCATTTCTTTTCAATGGCAGTAAAATCATACTTACTCATGTTTTTCTCATCCCTTTTCATATTTTTATTGCCGATAATAGGCCTTTATGTCCCGATTGAATGCAAGCAGTGCCCCTGCCAGCAGATCCAGCAGCCCCTCTGCAAGATACAGCCAATATACCCAGCCATTTCCCAGATTGGTTACATTCGTCCAGAAATGCGCCAGAAACAGCAGTGCAAGGTATACGGCAACGGCATAATTCGTATAGGGTACACGCAGATAAATCAATACAAAAATGACACCTGCTACAACCAGTGTAATCACATTCCCCGCTGAAAATCCCAGAATACAATTGACCAGTGCCTTTACAATCAGATAGATGCCAACACCCCATGCCATCTTTTTTCCAGTTTCAGCCATGATAAAGCCTCCTTATGCACAGCAGTCAGTTCTTTTTGAGCCATGGAGTAATATCCATCTGCTCGCCGTCTGCCCACATGCGCTCCAGCTGATAGAAATCTCTTGCTTCTTTATAAAACACATGCACAATCACATCGCCGTAGTCCAGGACAATCCAGTTGGAGCCGTTGCCTCTGCCCTCCCGATGAATGGGTTCCAGTCCCATTTCAGAAAGCTTGTACTCCACCTCATCTGCCAGCGTCCGTGTATGCGTGGTGCTGGTACCATTGGCAATGACAAAATAATCACCCAGAATGGTCAGATCACCAATACCGATCACCTGAATATCTTCTGCACGCTTGCTGTCCAAAGCCCGGACAATGGTTTCCAACATCTGATTTTGATTTGCCATAAAGATTTTTACTCCTTTCACTCACTGCTGTATATATTCTGACGTCCGTCCTCGGTATCACCCTCATGGATATCACTCAGCGTTTCCTGATTGCCGTTATATTTATCTGAAAGATACATGCCCTCGGGAATCAGCTCCACAATGGTACTTTCCTCCGGATAAACCTCGTTCTGATAAGGACGGAAGTAGCCGTTGATTATATCAATTGTTTCATTCTTGTGGATGGAATATACAGACTGGTCACCGTACATGGCACCTTCACCCGGTACCATGAAAATATTCACGCTGTCCAATGTCAGACGGTTGGCTGCAAAATCTGCCAGCATACTCAGTTCGCCCAATGTAAGATCCGTAGCAATCCAGTCATTGTCATAAATTTCCTGCATGACAGACATCAGTCCAACCTGTCCCATATTCAGCAGCTTTTCCATAGCTGCTGCAAGGAAAATTCTCTGCGCCTTGACACGGCCGATATCGCCCTCATCATACTCTCTGCGAAAACGGATAAACCATTCTGCCTGCTGACCGTTCAGCACCTGCTCACCGGCAGGAAGCACCTTGTCTGCCTCATACATAATTTCTTCCGGCAGTGTAATGGGAATACCGCCCACTGCATCCACAATATTTTTGATATCCTCACAGTCCAGCTTTACATAACAGTCAATCAGAACACAGAAGGATTCCTCAATACAGTTTACTGTACGCTGAAGCGGTGTTACACCCTGCTCCTGACCGGAACCATATACACTGTTGAATTTACAGGTGGAAATATTCGCATAATCCGGCATATAGCAGTCACGGGGAATCTGAAGCACATTCATCGTACCTGCAAACAAATCCAGCTGAAACAGCCAGTTCACATCTGCAAGCTGTCCGCTTTCATCCATGCCCATAAACAAAATGGTATACTGACCCTCTACAATCTGATTCAGATTCAGTCCGTCATTGGTATTCTCCGGATCCACATCATCCCGCAGATTCAGAGCAGAGGTATCTGCACTATCTATTTTGCTCAGCTCGCCTTCACGAAGAATGGCAGGCTGTGCCCGTTTGAATTTATCCATGTAGGAGATCTTTTCCACCTCCATGACACCGTTATTTTCTGTACGGTATGCCACAATGGGCAGATTCAGACCCAATGCAAAAATAATTGCCACACTTGCAAGAACAGACATGACCTTCAATCCGGCATTAAACAAGGATTTTTTCCATGGACGTTGTTCCGGAGTAATCTCCTGCTGTCTGTCATATTTCTGTCTGGTCTTTGCCCCGGAATCCTTTTTCCGTTCCTGCGAAGTTTGTCCGCCGCTGCGTTCCTGCCGGGAATCAGAGCCATACTGTGCAGAGGATTCGTACTGCAGCTCCTCCTCATATGCTCTTTCATACGCCTCATATGGATCATCATATGCTTCGTATTCGTTATATGTTTTCTCATATGCATCATATGTTTCTGCCTTATATGCATCCTGCCCACGGCTCTGCTGATTCCGGTACCGCTTTTCCGCCGGATCCGGCTCATAATGCCGCCGGTTCTGTTTTTTGTTTCCCATCGTCATTTCCTTTCACTTGACTCATTCAACGCTCAGATATGATATGTGTTCTCCGGAAACATCCGTGTATATTCATTGTACGCTTCCAGTGTAAAGTGCGGAATCAGTGCATTGCGCTTCAGCTGCTTACGCAGTGTATAGCGCAGCGCATACAGCATGCCCAGCTCCAGACTGTCTTCATGACAGGTTCTGCGCATGACCTCTACGCCGCTGTAATCACGCTCCTGAGAAATCATATCCCCCAGATACACGATTTTTTCAAGCAGCGACATACCGCTTCTGCCCACTGTATGATAACGCACCGCATTCAGTATATCCGCATCTGCAATGCCGAATTCTGTCCGAAGAAAATAGGCACCGGCAATACCATGCCATACCTTATAAGATGCTGCTTCTTCAGGGCACAGCCCCATATTGCTGCGCACCGCCCAGTCATACTGCTGCTGCTTCGGATCCTCTTTGCAGATATCATGCACCAGACCGGCAAAACAGGCTTTTTCCGGATCTGCACCGTACAGTCCCGCCAGCCGTTCACATTCCTTTGCTACATTCATGGTATGCGTAAACCGTTCACGGGAAAGACGCTTCTTCAGAAATGTCTGCATCTTTTGCATATCATACATACCTCATCCGCCCCCTTTGGTCATTCACTGTACAAATGATGTGTTCCTATATATTGTACTACTTTTTTCGGCAAATAGCAAGAACAATCTTCACCTTTTTTTAAAAGCTGACGAATTTTTGTGGATGACATGGGCAGAATTTCCTCACAAAAGATACGGACACTTCCATAGGCGGATAATTTTTCTGCCTGCACAGTCATTTTCTCTGCATCCTCCGGCGTCCGTGCAACACACCCCAGCTCTGCAAGACGCATCAGCTCCTGCCAGCAGTACCATCGGTCAAAGCTCAGGAGCATATCACTGCCCATGAGCAGAACCAGCTGCGCCCGTGGATACAATTGCCGGAAATGGCGCAGGGTATAAACCGTATAGCTGACGGCTGCCTGCGTCATCTCATAATCACTGACGCTCATCCGGGGCATATCCTCCAATGCAAGACGCAGCATTTCAAGGCGGTGCAAACCTGCTGCCGTACCGGTTTTCTCCTGCTTGAAAGGCGACACATGCGCCGGTACAAAAATCACCTGATCCAGAAAAAGCTCCTTCATAGCAACCTGTGCCAGATGCAGATGCCCGTTGTGTATCGGATCAAAGCTGCCGCCGTAAATCCCCAGCCGTTCCAAATCAGTCTTTCAGGGAGATAACCGGATTTTGCGGATTGCGCTTAAACAGCACAAAACGGCTGCCAATGACCTGTACCACCTCTGACCGGGATTTCTCTGCAAGAATCGCTGCGGCTTCTGCTGCGCTGTATTCACAATTATCCAGTACATGCAGCTTAATCAGCTCACGCTTTTTCAGGGCATCCAGAACCTGCTGCACCAGCTGGTCACTGATACCGCCCTTGCCCACCTGAAAAATCGTCTCATAGGTGCTGGCAATGCCTCTCAGTTTGGCTCTCTGCTTACTTGTTAACATGTGCATTCCTCTCTTTCAAATACTGCTGAAACAGCCGCAGTGCATGGCCTCTGTGGCTGATCTGATTTTTTTCTTCATCGGTCATTTCTGCAAGGGTCTGATCGCCGCAGCAGAAAATCGGATCATAGCCAAATCCGTTGCTGCCTCTCGGCTCTGTGCCGATGTACCCTTCACAGCTGCCGGTAAAAAAGTGCTTCTGTCCGTTTTCATCCAAATAACAGATTGCACAGAGAAAACGTGCCGTGCGCTGCGCCTTGGAAACACCCGTCAGCTGCTCCAGAATTTTCTGGCATCGCTGCTCATCCGTTGCATCCTCACCGGCAAAACGGTGGGAATATACACCCGGTGCACCGTTCAGGGCATCCACAATCAGACCGCTGTCATCTGCAATCACCGGACAGTGCAGCTGTTTATAAACAGCATATGCTTTCAGCTCTGCATTGCCTGCAAAGGTGGAGGCATTTTCCTCCGCTTCAAAATCTGCACCAGCCTCCCGCTGAGAGAGCACCTCCATGCCCAGCGGTTCCAGAATCTGCTGCATTTCACGGATTTTATTCGCATTATTGGACGCAAGAATCACCTTCATCATACACGTTCCTCTTTCTCAAACAATGCATCCACGAAATCCTTTGCATGGAATGGCTGCAAGTCATCAATCTTTTCGCCCACACCAATCAGCTTCACAGGAATATCCAGCTCATTCTTAATGGAAACAATGATGCCGCCCTTTGCCGTGCCATCCAGCTTGGTCAGTACAATACCGCTGATATCTGCCACTTCCTTGAACAGCCGTGCCTGATTTACCGCATTCTGTCCGGTGGTTGCATCCAGCACCAGCAGCGTTTCCACTGCACAGCCCTCCGCACGATTGGCAATGATCCGGTTGATCTTTGCAAGCTCCTGCATCAGATTCTTCTTGTTATGCAGTCTGCCCGCCGTATCGCAGATCAATACATCGCAGCCCCTTGCCTTGGCTGCATCAATGGCATCGTAAACCACAGCTCCCGGATCAGAGCCTTCTGTATGCTTCACCAGCTCCACACCGGAACGTTCTGTCCAGACCTCCAGCTGGTCAATAGCGGCGGCACGGAAGGTATCGGCTGCTGCCACAATCACCTTCTTGCCATCTGCTTTCAGCTGATGGCACAGCTTGCCGATGGTTGTGGTCTTTCCGGCACCGTTGACACCGATGACCATAATAACCGAGGGCTTTGTGGACAGATCCAGTGTCTGATCCTCACCCAGCATTTCACGGATGATTTCCTGAATCAGCGTCATGATTTCCTTGGGATCTGTGATGCCCCGTTCCTTAATCCGCTTGCGCAGGGCATTGCAGATGGCTTCGGAGGTTTCCACACCCATATCTCCCATAATCATGGTTTCCTCCAGCTCATCAAACAGATCCTCATCAATCTTTGTGAAAGCACCCAGAACATTCTGAATTCTGGACATCATGGATTCCTTGGTCTTGCGCAGACCCTCCCGAATCTTTGCAAAAATCCCCTTCTTTTCCTGTGTCGGCTCCTCTTCCGATGCCGTATCCTCTTTCGGTTCTTCGAAAGCTCTCTCCGGTTCCGGCTGCGCTTCTACAGACTCTTCCGGAGCCGCTTCATCTTCGGCTTCTGATTCCGTGGCTTCCGGTGACTGCTGCATAGACAGCTCCGGTATTTCATCCTCCGCTTCGTCCTGCTCTTCCAGCTCTTCTACCTCCTGAGACAAAGCCGCAAGCTGCGCTGCCTGAGCTGCCAGCGCAATCGCCTCTGAACGCTCCTGCTCTGCTGCCAGTTCTGCCTCAGCACGGCGGCGTTCTTCTTCCGCACGAACTGCTCGGGCACGTTCAGACAGTGCATCGGTGATATCCTCTCCGGCAGCAGGTGCTTCCGGTTCCTCCGCTGCCGCTGGTTCCTCTGTCATCAGTTCCTGCTGTTCTTCCTGCTCCTCCGCTTGTTTCCGGCGGCTGAAAAAGCCCTTTTTCTTCTTATCCTTATCTTTTTTTCCAAAAAAAGCCATGACTGTACACCTTTCCTTTCCCGTCAGGCACCGGTTGTTCCAATACCCATTGTTTCCGCTTCAAATGCTTCCTGCTCCATACGCAGAAGCTTTGATATACCGTTTTCCTGCATCGTCACACCATACAGAACCTGTGCTTCTTCCATGGCACTTCGTCTGTGTGTAATCAGAATAAACTGCGTTGTATTGGTAAAATGATGCAGATACTGTGCATATCTGCGCACATTGCCCTCATCCAGTGCAGCGTCAATCTCATCCAGAATACAGAACGGAGACGGACGCAGCCGGAGTATGGCAAAGTAAATAGCAATTGCCACAAAGGACTGCTCTCCGCCCGACAGGGAAATCAGATTCTTAATCACCTTTCCCGGCGGTGCTACATGAATTTCAATACCCGATTCCAGTACATGATCCGGATCTGTCAGCTCCAGACAGGCTTCTCCGCCGCCGAACAAATCCTTGAAAATTTCCTTGAAGTTGTTATTGATTTCTGCAAAGCTCTCTGCAAAAATCCGCTGCATTTCCTCCGTCAGATCTGTAATCAGGGTTTCCAGTTCCTTTTTGGCATTTTCTGCATCCTTCATCTGTGCCGTCAGAAAACGCCATCTTCGTGAAACATCATCGTATTCTTCAATGGCTGCCACATTGACGCTGCCCAGTGCACGGATCTTTCCTTTGACAGAGGACAGCTCCCGCTGTGCCTGGGGCACATCCTCCAAAGGCTGTGCAAGCTGCATCGCCTCTGAACGGGTCATTTCATACTGCTCCAGCAAACGATGAATCAGGGTATCATACTCATTCTGAACGGAGATTTTCCGTTCCTCCAGACGAGTGACCATGCCTGCATATTTTTCCTTTGCCTCATTGGTTTCCTTCATGCCGCTTTGCAAATGACGAATCTGCTGCTCCTGCGTATCATGAACCGTTTTCCAGTGGATCACATCCTGCTGTGCTTGGGTACGCTTTTCCTCCAGCGTGCCCAGCCGGCTGCGGGTTTGTGCCGCCTCCTGCTTCTGAGCAGCAATCTGCTGATACGTATTCTGAAGCGCATCCCGTATCTGAAGGGCATGCTCCTTTGCATGCTGCTGCTGAAGCTGTGCCGCTTCCAGATCACGGTGCAGGGCATCCATATCCTTTTGCAGGGCAGCCGACTGAATCCGCATCTGTGCACGCCGCTCGGCAAGTGTACTCTGCTCCGCACGCAGACTGTCCCGCATGCCCTGTGTCTGTTCCATTTCAGACTGCACCTGCTGTACCTGCTGCTCCATTTCAAGCAGTTCCTTTTGCACTTGTGCAAGTGCTTCCTCTGCCTGTCGGACACGCTCCTGTAAGGCTTCCTGCTGTTCATGCAGCTCTTTGCATCGGTCGCTGGTCTGATGAACCAGATACTGCTGCTTTTCATATTCTGCATGGGCCTTCATCTCCACCGATTCAGCTTCCGCACAGGCACGGCGCAGTTCTTCCACAGCCGTCTGCATGGCTTCCGTCCGGGCTTCTGCCGCAGTCAGCTTTTCTGCATTTTCCTGCTCACGCACTTTCAAGGCGGCAATCTCCTGCTTCAAAGCAGCAATCTCCGTCTTTCGGGTAATCATGCCGCCGCTGCGCTGGGCAGAACCGCCTGTAAAGGAACCCCCTGCATTTACGACCTGTCCGTCCAGCGTCACAATCCGGAAACGATACCCATATTTTTTGGCGATATCCGAAGCATAGTCCAGATTCTCTGCTACAACAATTCTGCCCAGAAGAGAACGGACAATGCCTTCGTATACAGGATCATAGCGCACCAGATTGCAGGCATAATTCACAAATCCGGCTTCCTGTGCAAGACCCTGTTCCTGCAAGACTCTGCCCTGTACAGATGTAATGGGCAGAAAAGTGGCTCTTCCGGCACGATGCTGGGCAAGAAAACGAATCCACTTCTTGGCAGCAGCTTCATCTTCCACAATCAGATTCTGCATAGCACCGCCCAGTGCCGTTTCAATGGCAATGCCGCAGCGGCTGTCTGTTTCGATGCACTGCGCCACCGTACCATGTACACCAGAGGGGTTCCCCCCCTCTGCACGGAGAATGGCCTTGACACTTCCGGCAAAGCCCTCCATATTCTGTTCCATATCTGTCAGCAGCTTCTGCCGCTGCTGCTTTTCCCGAATGGAAAAGGCAAGCTGACTGCGCTCGGCACGCAGTACATCTGCCTGCTGTAGGATACTGCCGCAGCTTTTTTCCTTTTGTTCTCTGTGGGCTTTCAGCTCCGCAAGCTGCTTTTGTGCCTGTGCCAGCTTCTCTTCCCACTGCTTTGCTGTCTCTGTCTGCGCTTCCTGCTCCTGCATCATGGCTGCCAGACGCATACTGCCGCTGGTCAGCTGTGCCGCATATTCCTCCTGCTGACGAATCAGGGATTCACGCTGCACACGGCATTCCCCCTGCCGCACATACAGATTTTGCAGCTGACGTCCCGTTTCATCAAAGCCGGCTCCCAGCGCAGCGGCTTTTTCCTCCAGCCGCTCCCAGTCATGCTGAACCTGCTCTGTTTCCACACGAAGTGTAATTTCCTGCTGATGCAGCTTCTCCTCTTTTTCCAGAAGCTGCTGCACCGATTTTCCTGCTGTATCCGACTGACCGGAAACTGCCTTTGCCTGCTCCTCCAGTCCCCCCAGCCGCTGCATGGCATGCTGCATATCATTTTCACATACGGCAAGTGCTGCTGTCAGCTGTGCCGTTTCTTCCTCTGCACGGCGGATCTCCTCACGCAGGGTATCCATCTTCACGCTGCTTTCCTGCAAACGCCGGTAGCCATCCTGCACCTGTGTTTCCGCCTGCTCCAGATCATGCTCAATGTTCTGATATTCTGCCTTTGCCTGTAACAGTTCATCGGACAGACTGTCCAGCTTCTGACGCAAAACACCCGACTGATGCACCCACAGGGAAACCTCCAGCAGCTTCTGCTGCTCTGCCAGAACCAGAAATTGCTTTGCCTTTTCCGCCTGTATCCGCAGGGGCTCTACTCTGCCCTCCAGCTCTGCCGCAATATCCCGCAGACGAGAAAGATTGTCCTCCGCACTGGCAAGCCGCCGCTGTGCTTCCTCCTTCTTATAGCGAAATTTGGAAACACCGGCTGCTTCCTCAAAAATATCCCGCCGATCCGTACCTTTGGCACTGACAATTTCCGCAATGCGCCCCTGTCCGATGATGGAATAGCCATCACGTCCCATGCCGGTATCCATAAACAATTCATTGACATCCTTCAGACGAACCGGCTTTCCGTTGATGCGGTATTCGCTTTCTCCGCTGCGGTACAGCTTTCGTGTCACACTGACCTCTTCTCCGTATTCATCACCCAGAATACCGGACTGATTGTCAATATGCAAGGTCACGGCTGCAAAGCCTGTGGGCTTCCGCTGTTTGGTACCGGAAAAAATAACATCCTCCATCTTATTGCCCCGCAGTGTCTTGGTGGACTGCTCGCCCAGTACCCAGCGCACTGCATCGCCGATATTACTCTTTCCGCTGCCGTTCGGTCCCACAACGGCGGTCAATCCGGCATCAAAGGTCAGCTTGATTTTATCCGGAAAGGACTTAAAGCCCTGTAGTTCCAGTGATTTTAAATACATCGTACACTTCCTCTCCCAGTCGCTTTATTGTGCCGTCATCCTGCAAACAGCAAAGGCTCATCCGCAGGAATCCCTCCGGAAGCTGTTTTTCCTCTGCAATCTTCATCCGCATGCCGGATGTACTTTCTGAAATTCGTCTCCGGTTGGCTCTGTTATGCCCTGCCGCAAGTCCGGCACAGCCCGGATGAACCTCTGCAAGCAGAAAAGATTTTTTGCTGCTTTGTATAGGCTCGGGATGCATCCGGAGCCAGTCCATCATGGCACGGAGATACAGCCTTTCCTCTGCAAGCTCCCTGAGTGCCGGATGATAAAAGCCGCCCAGCATCCGCTTTTCCAGATGCTCCTCCGCATGCAGTCCGCAGCGAATGAGCGCAATATTCGCCTGACGCAGACGGCAGATGGCTTCCCCCACAAAGGAAAGCATGGCATCCCATGAAGGCAGTATATAAGCTCCTTTCCGGTACAGCTCTGCAAGCCGTGTCCCCTCCAGAATCACCGTAGGATACAGCCGCATGGTATCCGGTTTAAGCCCGATGCATGCATTCAGCGTTTCCTGCTCATCGGCTTCTGTGCTGCCGTACAGTCCGTACATCATTTGCAGCCCCAGTGAAAAGCCATAGCTTCGGATCCGCAGGGCTGCATCCCGTACATCCTGCATCGTATGTCCACGCTGATTCTTTTCAAGCACTGTATCGGACATACTCTGGGCACCCAGTTCAACGGCGATGACATGATAGGCTTTGAGCACCTGCAAAATCTCTTCCGGTACGGCATCGGGTCTTGTGGAAATCCGTATGCCTGCAAAGCCGCCGTTTCCCAGAAAGGGCTGCACGGCTTCAAGATAGGAGATCATCTCTTTTTTCGGAATCGCCGTAAAGCTGCCTCCGAAAAAGGCAATCTCTGCATGGCTGCCGCCTCTGCCGGATGCAAGACAGGCTCTGCACTGCGCTGCAACCGCCTCCGGAGATGGTGCTTGTACGGCACCGCTGATTACACGCTGGTCACAAAAGCTGCACTGATTGGGACAGCCCAGATGGGGAATGAAAAATGCCAGATTAGCGTGTCCCTTCATAGCCCATCAAAGCAAGTGCTTCCTTGGCAGCCATCTGCTCTGCTGCCTTTTTGCTTTTGCCTACACCTGTGCCGATTACATTGGAGTTCAGACAAACCTGCACGGTAAATGCCTTATCGTGATCCGGTCCGCATTCTCCTGCCAGTACATATTCCACCTTTTCCTCCGGATTCTTCTGGATGATCTCCTGCAAAACGGTTTTATAATCCCGGAAGCCCATAGGATTATTCTTCTCCACATGCTTCGGAATAAAACGCAGAATATGCTTTGCAGCCGCCTCCATACCGCCGTCCAGATAAATGGCAGCAATGACTGCTTCAAAGGCATCTGCCAGAATGGAAGAACGCTCTCTTCCGCCGGTGTGCTCCTCGCCTTTCCCCAGCAAGAGAAATTCACCCAGATGAATTTCCTTGGCAAATACATGCAGTGCCTTTTCACACACAAGGGAGGCTCTCAGCTTGGTCAGCTCTCCCTCCGGCAATTCCTTATAATGGGAAAATAAGTAATCCGATACCACAATGGACAGCACACTGTCACCCAGAAATTCCAGACGCTCATTGCTGCACCGGCACTTTTTCTTTTCATTCGCATAGGAGGAGTGAGACAACGCCTCCACCAGCAGCTGTTTGTTCTGAAATGAATAGCCGATATATGCTTCAAACCGGCTCAATTCTTTATAGTCTTCATAATCTGTATGCTCCATGGATTTCATCATCCTTTCTGGTGACTGCAAACCGTATTGGCAATTGCAGCAATCATGTTTCCGCTGACACAGTTTTTTGCCTGACGGATGGCATTATAAAAGGCTTTTGCATCAGAGCTGCCATGGGCTTTGATAACCGGCTTGCCGGCCCCCAGCATCAGTGCACCGCCTACAGATTTATAATCCATCTTCTGGGTCAGACTGCGGATTTTTCCCAGTACCAGCAGGGCTGCCATCTTGCCTGCTCCGGCAAAAATATTGCCCTTCAGCTCATGGGACATGAATCTGCCCATGCCCTCGTATAATTTCAATGTAACATTTCCCGTAAAGCCGTCTGTCACGATGACATCCGCATTGCCTTCCGGCAGTTCCCGTGCCTCTGCATTGCCGCAGAAGTGAATCGGTGCCTTTTGGAGCAGCGCATAGGTTTCCAGCTCCAGCTCTCTGCCCTTCGTTTCCTCTGCACCTACATTCAGCAGCTTGACACGAGGCTTTTCCAGTCCCATGACCTTCTGCATATAGGCACTGCCCATAATGGCAAACTGCTCCAGCATCTCCGGACGGCAGTCATTGTTGGCACCGCCGTCCACCAGAATGAACGGACCTTTTGCTGTGGGCAGCACCGGAGCCAGTGCCACACGCTTGATGCCTTTGATCCGTTTTACCAGAAATGTGGAACCTACCACCAGTGCGCCGCTGCTGCCGGCAGAAACAAAAGCATCCCCCTTGTCCTCACTCAGTGCACGCATCCCCACTGCCATGGAGCAGTTCCGATGCTCTTTCAGAATGGATGTGGGTTCTTCGTGAATGTCAAAAACCTCCGGTGCATGAAGCAACTCCATACCATCCAGCGCAATCTGATTCTCCTGTGCACACCGGCGAATGACAGATTCATCGCCTACCAGTGTGACGGTCACACCCAGCTCACGTACTGCCATGGCACCGCCCCTGAGCACTTCAAGGGGGGCATGGTCACCGCCGAATGCGTCTACAATGATATTCATGTATATTGCTCATCCTTCCTCTGCTGTTAAATATGCATCCATAGATGCAAGTGCTCTGTCTGCATATGCCTGATATTTCTCCTTCTTGTCCCGGATGTGCACAGGAAGCTCCGGCAGTATGCCCATATTGCAGCCCATGGGCTGAAACGATGTCACACCCGGATCGCTGATATAGGCTGCCAGCGCACCCATCATGGTATCTCCCGGCAGAATCAGCGGCTTTTTCCCCAGCAGCTTCCGTGCAAGATTGCGCCCTGCCAGAATGCCGCTTGCCGCAGATTCAATATAGCCCTCTACGCCGGTAATCTGTCCTGCAAAGAACAGAAGCGGCTCTGTACGCAGGGAATAATCCGCAGAAAGCAGACGGGGACTGTCCAGAAAGGAATTCCGGTGCATGACACCGTACCGCATAAACTCTGCATGGGCAAGACCCGGTATCATGGAAAAGACACGCTTCTGCTCCGGAAATTTCAAATTGGTCTGAAAGCCCACCAGATTGAATAGCGTACCCATACGGTTTTCCCGGCGCAGCTGTACCACGGCATAGGGACGGCGGCCGGTTCGGGGATCCGTCAGTCCTACCGGCTTCAAAGGCCCGAACCGCATGGTATCCTCCCCACGGGAGGCAAGCACCTCAATGGGCATACAGCCTTCATAAACACGGAAGATCTCCTTGTCACAGGCATGAAGCGGCGCACGCTCCGCCTGAATCAGTGCTTCGTAAAAAGCAAGATACTCCTCCTTGTTCATGGGACAATTGATGTAATCCGCATCGCCCCGATCATAGCGTGAAGCAAAAAAGGTAATGTTATGGTCAAGACTTTCATAGGTCACAATGGGTGCGGCTGCATCAAAGAAGCTCAGCCGCTTGCCGCACTTCTCTTCAATGCTGTCCGCAAGTCCCGAAGCAGTCAAAGGCCCGCTGGCAACAACCGCCGGTGCATCCGGAAGGGTCTGTACCTCCTGCGTACAAACTGTAATCAACGGATGGGATGTAATCTGCTCTGTCACCAAATCGGAAAAACGTTCCCGATCCACTGCCAGTGCGCCCCCTGCTGCAACGGAAACCTGCCGTGCACAGGGAATCAGCAGAGAACCCATCCGTTCCATTTCTGCTTTCAGAAGTCCTGCTGCAGATGCAAGACGATCGGCTTTCAAAGAATTGGAACAGACCAGCTCTGCCAGTCCTTGATAATGATGCGCCGGTGTATACTGCTGCGGCTTCATCTCATAAATGGTTACAGGAAAACCGGCTCCAGCAAGCTGCCATGCTGCCTCACAGCCGGCAAGCCCTCCGCCGATTACACAAACCTCCTGCTCATGCTTCATCTTTTTCACCGCCAATCATCGGGCGTTCATAGCCGCACTCCGGCTTTTCGCAGACCATTTTTCCGGATTTTCCGCCCTTCTGGAACAGAGTGCTGCCGCACTGAGGACATTTTTCCTCCAGCGGTATATTCCATGTCATAAAATTACAGTCCGGATAAGCCGAACAGCCATAAAAGCTTCTGCCCCGCTTGGATTTCTTCAGAATAATCTTGCCGCCGCACAACGGACAGGTACCGGGGGTTTCCTGCACAATTTTCTTTGTATTGGTACACTCCGGAAATCCGGGACATGCAAGGAATCTGCCGAAGCGTCCGATTTTGATGACCATATTTCTTCCGCACTGCTCGCAGACAATATCGGTTTCTTCATCCGGTACCTTGACACGTTTCCCCTCCATTTTTTCCTCTGCTTCTGACAGAGTTTTGGCAAAGTCGCCGTAGAACTCATCCAGTGCACTTACCCAGTCACGCTGTCCCTGTTCCACCTCATCCAGATCACTTTCCATTTTCGCCGTAAAAGCAGCATCTACGATATTGTGAAAATGCTCCTTCATCAAATCGGTTGTCACTTCACCCAGAACAGTGGGCTTGAGAGATTTTCCGTCACGCTCTACATATAGACGGGATATGATGGTGGTAATCGTAGGCGCATAGGTGCTGGGTCTGCCAATGCCGTTCTCCTCCAGTGTCTTAATCAGCGATGCTTCCGTAAAACGTGCCGGCGGCTGTGTGAAATGCTGGTTGCCCTCCAGAGAACGCACCTTGAGTACATCCCCTTCCTTCAGCTCCGGAAGATTCTTATTTTCACCCTTTGCATCCTTGGTTTCCTCATACAATGCCGTAAATCCGTCAAACCGAACCGTAGAACCAGTTGCCTTGAAGATACAGCCATCGGCAGCAATATCCACAGAAACCGTATCCAGCATGGCATCTGCCATCTGGCTGGCAATGAAACGCTCCCAGATGAGCTTGTACAGTTTGTACTGATCGGCTGTCAGACTGCTTTTCACATCCGCCGGTGTCAGCGACGGCATGGAAGGACGAATGGCTTCGTGGGCATCCTGTGCGTTTTTCTTGGATTTATAAATCCGGGGCTCCGGCGGAAGATAATTTTCCCCATAGGTATCGCGGATGTAATCGGATGCTGCACTGCGTGCTTCATCCGAAATCCGCAGACTGTCTGTTCGCATGTAGGTAATCAGACCGATGGCACCCATGCCTGCCACCTCAACGCCTTCATACAGCTCTTGCGCCACTTTCATGGTACGTTTGGACTGAAAGCCCAGACGATAGGAAGCATCCTGCTGAAGGGTGGATGTAATAAACGGTGCTGCCGGATGCTTCCGGGTAACACGTTTTTTCACCTTGGATACAAGAAATTCTGCCTGATTCAGCCGTTCCAGAAGTGCATCGGCTTCCTCCTTCGTACCGATTTCCGTTTTATCCACACGTTTTCCATCCACGGTTATCAGCTTGGCTGAAAAAACCTTTCTGGACGGCGGTACAGACAGCTTGGCATCAATGGACCAATACTCCTGCGGCACAAAGGCACGGATCTCATTTTCACGATCCACAACCAACCGCACGGCAACGGACTGCACACGTCCGGCAGAAAGCCCCCGACGCACCTTTTTCCACAAAAACGGGCTTAATTTATAGCCTACAATCCGGTCTACAATCCGGCGTGCCTGCTGGGCATTCACCAGATCCACATCTATTTTATGGGGGTGTGCCATGCCGTTCTGAACACCGCTTTTGGTAATTTCATTGAATTCCACACGGTTGTTTTCTTCCATGTCCAGATGGAGCATCTGGGCAATATGCCATGAAATCGCCTCGCCCTCACGGTCCGGGTCCGTTGCCAGATACACACGGCTGCATTTCTTTGCCCGTTCCTTGAGCTGCTTGATGACTTCCTCCTTGCCCTTCATATCCGTATACTGGGGCTGAAATCCATGCTCCACATCCACACCCAGCTTGGACTTGGGCAGATCACGAACATGACCCATGGAAGCAATTACGTCATAGTCCTTCCCTAAATATTTCTGTATGGTTTTCGCCTTTGCCGGCGACTCAACAATCACGAGATTTGCCATATTTTATCCGGCTCTGCTGCACAGCGCAGAGCTGACTCCTTTCTAAAGGATTCCGTAGCATTGTCCTGAAAAGCGTGTCACATATCCGTCAATTGCAAGCTCTGTCAGGGCAGATGCAACATCATTCTCATCTGCTCCCAGACGCTCTACGATTGCATCCACATGCATCTGATGCTCCTGCGACAGAAGCACTGCAATTTGCAGTTCCAGACCATCCAGAGATGAAAAATCCCGATAGGCCTGTGCCGGCTTCTGTGCTGTACTTTCCTCTTCTGCTGCGTTTTCTTCTTTCTCTTGTTTTTCCTCATGCCCGTTCTCATCCGGCTCTGCTTTGCGCTTCTGCTGCCGGCTGTTTTCTGCCGGTTCTCCGAATAAAACGGAATTCTCTGCACTTTGTGCCGATTCAAAGAGAACAGATGTCATTAGTTTATGTGTATATGTATGATAGTATTCGTTGATGATATCCAGATAGCTGAATACAGGAATCGCACCATCACGGAGATATTTTACCACACCTGCATATTGATTGTCAAATAAATCTGCCGGCGGAATACAGAATACATTCCGCCCCTGCTCCAATGCAAGAGCGGCTGTAATCAATGAGCCGCTGCGTTCCGGTGCCTGAATCACCAGTGTCCCCAGACTGATACCGGACAAAATACGGTTGCGCACCGGAAAATTCCGGGCATTGGGCTCCGTACCCGGCAGAAATTCTGTCAGAACCAAGCCCTTTCTGGTGATATACTTTTTGGCACCTGCATTATTTTTCGGATAGTCCACATCGATTCCGCAGCCCAGAACGGCAACCGTTCTGCCCCGTGCCAGCAAGGCTGCACGATGCGCCGCAGAATCCAGACCCACAGCAAATCCGCTGACAATCACAACGCCTGCCCGTGCCAGATCGCTGCAAATCCAGTTTGCCACCTGTACACTATAAGCCGTAGGCTTTCTGGTGCCCACTACGGTCACTGCCGGATATTCCTCCAGAATCTGAATATTTCCCTGATAAAACAGCACCGCCGGCGGATTGTAAATTTCCAGCAGACGGGAAGGATAGCTTCCGTCCCCGTAGCAGGTTACGGAAATTTCTTTTTTGCGGCAGACTTCCAGCACCTTCTGTACTTGCTCCATGGTCACGCTGCGCACAGCCCGCTTCTGCCATTCATTCATAGAAAAACGTGTCCATTGGTCTGCATCCTGCAAAAGCTGATACGCCTTTTCCGGTGTTTCTGTAATCTGCAAAACCGACCAGATTTTCGGATTGCCTGCACCGAACACCATAACCATCCAAAGCCAGTACTCCAGCATCATCTTCCGCCCCGTCCTTTCGTCATTTCCCACATCATAATACCCGCTGCCATGGCTGCATTCAGCGATTCAATCGTACCATGCATGGGAATCGTCATTCTCCGGTCACATCGCTTTGCCACTGCATCCGGCAAGCCGTTCCCCTCATTGCCAATCCACACCGCACAGCTTGCCCCATAACCTTCGCACTGCCCCACAAGCTCTGCCTCTCCCTGTACAACGGAAGCGCAGCTCTCCACGCCCCACGGCTCCAGTGCACGGAACACATCCTCTGCATCGGATGCAATCAGAATCGGCACCCGGAACAGAGAGCCCATGGTGGCACGCACCACCTTGGGACTATACACATCACAGCTTTCGCAAAAAATCACACCGGAAATCCCCAGTGCATCTGCTGTACGAAGAATCATGCCGGCATTGCCCGGATCCTGCAAGCGGTGCAGCACAACATAAGTACCTCCTGCCTGCAAAAATGAATCCCACGACTTCTGTACCGGCATACAGCAAACAGCAAAAACACCCTGCGGATGCTCTGTTTCTGCCATAGAAGCTCCCAGCCCATCGGACAGATACAGCACCTTACAGTCTGCCTTTGTAAGCGAAAGCAGCTCTTCACCATAGCGGTCAGCAGCCCCCTCTGTCAGAAACAGATACTTTATCACAGCACCATTGGACAGCGCATCCGAAACCAGACGATACCCCTCCAGCACAAACTGCTGCTCCTGCATTCTCGCTTTTTTATTTCTGGCAAGCTTCCGGTACAGCTTCACTGCCGGATTTTCCTTTGCTGTAATATACTGCGGCGTTATGCCCATACAGAAATCCTCCTCTATAACAAAACACGCTCCGTATCTACCAGAGCGTGCTTGAGTTTCTTTTTACAGAGCTGCCTTTGCCTTTTCAACAATTGCTGTGAAACCAGCAGCATCGTTGATTGCAATCTCTGACAGCATCTTTCTGTTCAGTTCGATGCCAGCCTTCTTGCAGCCGTTCATAAATGTAGAATAGTTGATGCCGTTCATCTTGCATGCAGCAGAGATTCTTGTAATCCAGAGCTGTCTGAATTCTCTCTTCTTCTGCTTTCTGCCGATGTAAGCATAGTTGCCGGACTTCATAACAGCCTGCTTTGCCATCTTGAAATGCTTGCTCTTGCTGCCCCAGTAGCCCTTTGCCAGCTTCAATGTTTTATTTCTTCTCTTGCGAGTCATCATTGCACCCTTCACACGTGCCATAATCTTCTACCTCCGATTTTCTATTTGTTATTTTCCTGAATGCGTTTTCTCAGATTAGAGATACGGCAGCAGCTTCTTCAGTGCCGGTGCATTGGTGGTATCTGCAACACCTGCGGTACGAGCGATTCTCTTACGCTTTGTATCCTTCTGTGTCAGTCTGTGTCTCTTGTTGGTCTTCTGATACTTCAGCTTACCGGAACCGGTCAACTTAAAACGCTTCTTTGCGCCGGAATGTGTTTTTGTCTTAATCTTTGCCATGATATATCCTCCTTTTACTTGGATGCCTTCGGTGAAATGAACATGACCATACTGCGGCCTTCCATCTTTGCAGGCTTCTCAACTGTTCCAACCGCTGCACAAGCTTCCTTGAACCGTTCCAGCAGCTCCTCACCGATCTGCGGATGTGCGATTGCACGCTTCCGGAATCGAACCGATACCTTCAGCTTGTCGCCGCCCTCCAGAAACTTCTTTGCCTGATTGACCTTTGTTTCAAAGTCGTGTGTATCAATTGCAGAAAACATGCGGATTTCCTTAATCGAAACGACCTTCTGATTCTTACGGGCTTCCTTTTCCCGCTTCTGCTGTTCAAAACAGTACTTGCCGTAATCCATAATACGACACACCGGCGGCTTTGCCTGCGGTGCGATTTTGACAAGATCCAGGTCTTTGTCATATGCAAGCTTCTGTGCGTCTCTTGCAGACATGGTTCCGAGCTTTGCTCCATCGCTATCAATGACCAGAATTTCCTTGTCTCGGATTTCTTCATTGATTTGCAGCTCCTGTTTGCTGATAAGCCAGCACCTCCAAACATTTTAATTACAAACAAAAATGAGTGCATCACA
>JBJERF010000067.1:0-4406 GCA_051882115.1 Ruminococcus sp.
TGATGAAATATGTATCCCTTGAAAATGTTCCGGTGGAACATTTTCAACGAAAAAGGAAATGCTGTTGCCCTGGAAAAAAGCTGATTTTTTTCAAAAGACTGTGAAAGGCGGCTTTGCAGGAATTGACATCACGATGAAAGTTTAGTATAATAAATAGGTATAAATGTATTGGGCTGTTCAGCCATAGAAAACGAGGAATGTGTTATGAGAACGATTACAGTACATGCAAGTCAGACCTATGATATTTTCATCCAAAACGGGATTCTGGATGCATGCGGTACCATATTGAAAAAGACAACGAAGGCACAGAAAACAGCCGTGATTACCGATGATACGGTGGATGCACTGTATGGTGCACGTGTGCAGACCGCATTGGAAGAAGCAGGCTTTGAGGTCATCCGGTTTGTATTCCCTCATGGGGAGTGCTCCAAATGTGCCCATACGCTGAATCAGATTTATGATTTTCTCTGTGAAAACAGCATCACCCGTACAGACTGCCTTGTGGCACTGGGAGGCGGTGTAGTAGGGGATATTACAGGCTTTGCTGCGGCAACCTTTCTGCGGGGCATGGATTTTGCTCAGATTCCTACAACGCTTCTGGCACAGGTGGATTCTTCTGTAGGCGGCAAAACCGCCATTGATCTGCCGGGCGGAAAAAATCTGGTAGGTGCATTCAAGCAGCCGGTCTGTGTGATTTGTGATCCCCGGACGCTGGAAACCCTGCCGCCGGAATTTTTCTCGGACGGTATGGGCGAGGTCATCAAGTACGGCATGATTCGGGATGCTGCCCTGTTTGACTTGATTGCGGCTCATAATCTGCATACCATCGGGAGCGTTCTGGAGCAGGTGATTGCCACCTGTATCGCCATCAAGAGAGATGTGGTGGAGGCAGATGAATTTGATACCGGAGAGCGTATGATTCTCAACTTTGGTCATACGCTGGGACATGCCATTGAAAGCTATTATCATTATGAAACCTACAGCCATGGCAGTGCCGTTGCAGTGGGCATGTGCATGATGGCGGAGAAAACCTGTGATCCGGGTGTGACCGATCGGCTGAAGAAGTGCGTACAGGCGTATAAGCTCCCCACGTCGGTTCCGGCGGATATCCGGCAGCTGGTGCCTTTGTGCGGCAAGGATAAGAAGCGTGCAGCCAGTGAGCTGCGGTTTATTGTCTGCAAAACCATCGGCAAGGCAGAAATTCATACCATGCCCTTTGATTCATTCTCACTCTGGATGGAGGCGTAAAGCATATGGACATTCGTATTGAACCCGGGATGCTTTCCGGTACCGTAAAGATTCCCTCATCGAAAAGCGTAACCCATCGCCTTTTGATTTGTGCCGCCCTTGCAGAGGGCGTATCTGTGGTGGAGGGTGTGAGCTTTTCCAAGGATATTGAAGCCACTATGGAGGCACTCTGTGCATTGGGCGCAGATTTTGCCGTGGAGGGCGAACGGGTGACTGTCACCGGAATCGGCGGCAAAAAACCGAATACAGCCGCATCCATGGATTGCTGCGAAAGCGGTTCTACCCTGCGCTTTCTGATTCCCGTGGCAGCGGCATTGGGCGCAAATGCTACATTCTACGGACAGGGACGTCTGCCCCAGAGACCCATTACGACTTATATCAGAGAGCTGTCCAAAAACGGCATTACCTTTGATTATCAGAACACCATGCCCTTCTCCATCAGCGGTCAGCTGACGGCCGGAGAGTATTGTCTGGAAGGGGATGTTTCCTCCCAGTATGTAACGGGTTTGCTGCTGGCACTGCCGCTGTTAAAGGGAGATTCCATCATCCGGATGCTGTCTCCGCTGCAATCCAGACCCTATGTGGATCTGACCATTGCCTGTATGCGGCAATATGGCTTTGCGGTAACAGAGCTTCCGGATGGCTATGCTGTAAAGGGAAATCAAAAGCCGAAGGCATGTCATACAGCTGCGGAAGGGGATTATTCTCAGGCTGCCTTTTTCTGTGTAGCTAATGCACTGGGCAGCCATGTGAAAATGGAAAATTTATCACCGGAAAGTGTACAGGGCGACAAAAAAATCGTTGAAATCGTAGAAACGATGTGTTATAATAAAAAGGCAGGAAAGCCCGCATGCTTTGATGTGGATGCCACGGATATTCCGGATCTGGTTCCGATTCTTGCTGTGCTGGGAACATTCGGGGATGCAGTTTCACGCATCACCGGTGCAGCACGCCTGAAAATCAAGGAAAGTGACCGTCTGGCAGCCGTTTCGGATATGCTGAACCGTCTGGGCGGCCGTGTGACAGCCTATGAGGACGGTCTGGAAATTGAACCGGTATCATCGCTGCACGGCGGCATTGTAGACAGCTTCGGCGATCATCGGATCGCTATGTGTGCGGCAATTGCTGCTACACGCTGTACAGAACCTGTGACCATTCTCCACGGTGAATGTGTGGAAAAGTCATATCCGCAGTTTTATGAGGATTATAATCAATTAGGAGGAAATGCCCATGTCGTCGTTCTGGAATAACCGCATTACATTTTCAATTTTCGGAGAATCTCACGGACCGGCTATCGGTATTGTGATGGACAATCTGCCGCCGGGGGAATACATTGATCAGGAAAAGCTGCTGCAATTTATGGCACGGCGTGCGCCCAAAAAAGACGGCACGACAACGCCCCGGGGAGAAAAGGATCTGCCGCAGATTCTGTCCGGTGTACTCAACGACCGGACAACCGGTGCGCCTTTGTGTGCCATGATTCAGAATACGGATACACGTTCCAAGGATTACAGCAATCTGGCACGGCTGCCCCGTCCGGGTCATGCAGATTATACCGGTGCTATGCGGTATCAGGGCTTCAACGATGTACGGGGCGGCGGCCATTTTTCCGGCCGTCTGACGGCACCCCTTTGCTTTGCCGGTGCTGTCTGCGGACAGATTCTGGAACGCCGCGGCATTTATACCGGTGCACATATTGCTGCCATTCACGGCATTCAGGATGCAATGTTCCATTCCACGCAGGTAACCAAGGCGGATTTGCTGGCAGTCCGGGAAAAGGATTTTCCGGTGATTGATGATGCAAAGGGCGAAGAAATGCGTGCGGATATTCTCAAGGCACGCAGCGGCGGCGAATCTCTGGGCGGTATTATTGAATGTGCAGCCGTCAATGTGCCGGCAGGCATCGGATCTCCCATGTTTGAGGGGCTGGAAAATTCCATTGCACAGCTGGTGTTCGGCATTCCGGCAGTCAAGGGACTGGAATTCGGTGCAGGTTTTAAAGTTGCTGAAATGGTGGGCAGTCAGGATAACGATACATTTTATATTGATGAAAATGGTCATGTCAAAACCAGAACCAATAATCATGGAGGCATTCTGGGCGGAATTTCTTCGGGCATGCCCATTACATTGAATGTTGCCATCAAGCCCACGGCTTCCATTGCGAAGCCTCAGGAAACGGTTGATTTCCGTGCCAAGACCAACGAGGTTCTGCAAATCAAAGGAAGGCATGACCCTTGTATTGTACCCAGAGCCGTGCCTTGTGTGGAGGCAGCTGTGAATATTGCCCTTCTTTCTCATATGATGAATTACCCGCACTTCTGAGAAGTGCAGCAGGGAGGTGGCCTCAATGCAGGAAGAAAATCTGCTCAAGATGTCGGAAATGGCAACACCGCCGGTAACAGAATCCTATACAGCCCGTATTTTGATTTGCTATCTGCTGTATCGGATTGACCGGCCCATTGAGCAATCCCATTTGTATGATATTGCAGTCGGAAGTGATACGATCAATTATTTTACTTATCAGGATTCCATCGCCTATCTGGAAAAGAACGGTTCTTTAAAGCAAGTGATGACATCGGAGAACAAGCCTGCCTATGTGCTTGCGGAAAAAGGCATTCAGTGTGCACAGCAGCTGAGAGACTGCGTCAGCAAGGCATATCGGGACAAGATGGTTTCCTGTGCATTGCGGTATTTTGCACGGCTCAAGCGGCAGAATGAGGTGAAGATTCGCTATCTGCCCCTGCCCCATGGTTATTATGTTCATGTGCGTTGTCTGGATGTGCAGGAGGATTTGCTGGATATGAAGCTGTATGCGCCGGATCTGGAGCAGGCAAAATATCTGGGCGAACAGATTATGCTCAATCCTGCCGGATTTTATGGCAAGATTTTGGATGCTGCTTTCTCCAATCAGGAGGAGCAGGAAACTTTTGATTTATCGGATAATTAAAGGGAAAGGCTGCTGCAACGGTATAGTTGCAGCAGTTTTTCTTGCATCATTCAGCGAGTGAAAAAGGCTCTCCTTTTCAGGAGAGGAAGGCGAGGGGATATTCGTTGCAAACATCCCACTGGGATGTTTGCAAGATACAGTTTGTTCCATCGATGAAACAAGGGGAAGCGGTCTTGTCCGCTTCCCCTCAAAAATGCTGTCGCATTTTTTC
>JBJERF010000068.1:0-4388 GCA_051882115.1 Ruminococcus sp.
TATGATGAAGCCTATGATGCAGCATACAGCAGTTTTCAGGGGCAGTTTGGATTATTTGATAAAGCGTCTACGGAATCAGAGGAATACATGAATGCCACAGTTGCAAACGCACAGGCGGCACTGGATTCTCAGCTTGCCTATTGGGAAAGTTACAGCGCAAATATCAGCATTCTGAAAGACACATCAGCAGCAGACTTGAACATCACACAGGAAAACTATGATGCACTTATGAGCTATGTTCAGTCCGGCAGTGCAGAAGCTGCCGGACTGGCTGAGAGCATGGTCAGGGAATTGGAACAAGGGCATACGGATGCGGTTGCAGAATTGGCAAATACAATCGGAGAAATTGATGCTGTTCAACAGGAAAATTCGCAAATGGTCGCAGAATGGCAGACTCAATTAGATACGGAAATGCAGGAAACCATTAAGGCAATGCAGACAGCAATTCAGGATTTGAATTTGTCCGATGATGCAGAAGCTGCTGCAATGGATACTATGCAAGGATACATTGACAGCATTACCAATTCCATAGATGATGCCCGTTCGGCTGCACAGAGTGTTGTAGATGCGGTAAAATCCGTATTTAATAGCACGGATTTATCTTTCAGTGCAAGCGGAATCAGCGGTTCTGTACAGGTCGAGGGAAATGCAAGAGGTACTACCAATGCTTCAGACGTATTCATTGCCGGAGAAAATGGTCCTGAATTGGTCGTAGGCAAAAAAGGCAGCACGGTTTTCCCTGCCTCAGAAACCGCAAAAATTCTTTCTGCGGTAAACAGCATGGTTCCAGACTTTTCGGGGCTGGTTTTACCCAGTGTTAATACTGCCGCTGTATACAGTCAGCTTGCCGCTCCATCCAATCCCATGGCGCAGACTGCGCACTATGCCGGAACGTCCGATTCCTCTCCTGCTGCTGCGTCCGTACCACAGCAAGGCAACTTTTCACCGACCTTTATTGTACAGATTGGCGGACGGCAGCTGGATGATTATATCATTGAAACCGTCACAAATGAAAACGCAAATTCGGGAGGGAACACAATATGACAGCCATTCTTGCTGAAATTGACGGCATGGAATATGTACTGCGCAATATCCTGAAATTTGACGTTTCCTATTCCGAAGAAAAAAGAAGCTATAAAAACGAATCCGGCAGGATGATCCTCTATCCGGTACGCACCGGAAAGCGCAGCATATCCCTGACCATTGAAGCCAATACCATATATCTGGATGTGCTGCGGAAGCTGTTTGCACCCACAGAAATCCATCTGCGGTATATGGATGGCATGGAAGCCGATACAGACTGTATCGGCAATATCCGGCATCGGATACAAGAGGGCATTTTCTATAAATCATCCGATATCAGCATCCGCCGTGCTGCAGATTCCCGTGTAGCCCTGAATAATGCCGGAATCCACTGCTCCTACGGAAAACTGGGCGCATATGACCGCTTCGGACGTGGGGCATACGAATTCTCTGTGACGCTGGAGGAGGTGTGATACTATGGTGATATCAGAGCATGTATGGGGCACCATCTATATCCCCATCCGCAATACAGACGGAAGCTTTACGGTGATGGAGCATGCATTTACAGAGGATGACATCATACAAAATGCATGCAGTATCACATCCCGCTGCTGCGATGATCAGACCTTTGATGTGGGCGGCGTGCGTCCGGATGAACTATCCATAAAGCTGCGCATTGCTCTGGATGGTGTCAATGCCTACACTCTATACGGCGCAAAAATCCGTCTGTACAGCATATATGATTCTGCGGAAAACGCTGAACCGGTGCTTCGGGGCGAATTCTGGGTGACATCGGTCAGCCGTACAAAAACCATCTATACTCTGCGTGCATCAGATGCCCTTGTGTGGCTGGACAGCGGCTCTTATCTCAGCAGTTCCGGCCAGTCTCAGACCGAAAATGACAATCCGGTATATCAGTATTGTTCAGGTGCAATCCGCACGCTGCCTGTCAATTTCAGCGACGGAGTAATGGAATTTGTTAACCGTCGGTTGACCGAATGGGGCATTGATACCATTGCTTTTGATATCCGGCAGGATGTTACAAACGCTTTCCCGAACGGTCTGGGCTATGTACTGCCCCCTATTGATGTGGTCGGCTCCTGCGGTTCACGTTCTCCCAGAGATTACGCCGCCTATCTTGCACAGATTGCAGCAGGCTGTGTGCAGATGATTCCGGATCCGGATAATCCGGATGTGTGTAAGCTGTACCTTACGCCATACAATTACCATCCTACAGCGGAGTGCTCTGACAGATTCAAAGCCATGTGGGATCATGTGATTGCGATTCCCTACGGCACCATTACGGCTGACAGCTGCGATATTGCAGATTACGAGGTCAGTATCCAGTCTGTTTATGCCAAAACCTATGATGAGATTGGATGGTCCTCTGAATCTGAGTATGACCGGTTTGGCGGAAATGCTGTACTGGACTTGTCGGATAATCCATTTTTAAATGGGCGATGGCTGTATAATGGCCAGCCATTTGACGTGTTTCAAGGCATCCGGCAACAGCTCACTCTCGAAAAGCGTCCGTTTTCTGTGAAGTGTCATCCTCAGTTTGCAAAGCTGACAGACTATCCAAAATTGGGTCAGAAAATCAAAATCGAAGAAGCACCCGATGACTGGAAAACCAGCATCATTACAAAAATGGTCTGGAACTTCCGGGGCGGCTGGGAGTTCGGATGCGCCGGAAAGGATTCCCGTGTACTGTCTCAGGCTGCAAAACGCTCGCTTGCAAAGCATGCGGAAGAACATGCCAAAACCTATGCGAACATTGTTGCAAACAATGCCAGCGGCGGCATAAGCGAAGCAAAGCAGCTGGCAAATGAAGCATGGGCTTATGCGGATGCTGCACAGGCAAACGCCAATAGCAGAGTTTCTTATGATGAGTACAATACAGAAATTGCTGCAATCTGGGCAGCAATTAACGCAAAGGAGTGATAAAATGATACAGCTTACAGCACAGGATAAAATGATCGACACTTCCCCCATCGAACGGCTTTTTACAGAGGGGGAGAAATATGCCGACCGGATCCACATTACATTGCCCCAGTACAACAATGATGTAGATGTTTCCGGCTGCACATTTGTCATGCGCACGGTCGCAAAAGACGGCAGCATGACAGAAACAGTTTTGCAGAAGCAGCTTACAGCGTCACAAATCCTGCTCACATGGGATGTGCCGGAAACAGTGACCGCAGTACCAGGCATGCTGCTGCTTGAACTGGTTGGTACGCAGGAATCATCCACGATCATCAAGTACAAGATGCAGGCGGTATTTGTGAAAGAAGCAGTCATGGGAGAGGGGCTGCCCTCTCCGGATGTGATGGAAGAAAAGCTTGCACAGATGAATGAAATCCTTGCTCAGGCACAGGAAAAACTGGATGAAGCAAAGAATCTTGCTATCGGCATTGACACCACGCTGACTATTGCAGGACAGGCAGCTGACGCAAAGGCGGTTGGGGATAAACTGGATGTGTTGGGTCAAGAAACCAATGATAAACTGGTTGCACTGGAACAGTCTGTGCGTGATATTTCGGGCAGCTTGTCAGACGGAGCTATACAGGAGGTTGTGGATGCACGGACTGCAACAGCGTGGAACGGTCATACATATGGAAGCCTTTCTGACCGCCTGACCGCTGAATTTTCCAGCAAAATCAGTCAGGGAACGTTTGAGATTGCACTTGCTGACACATCCACAAAAATTGCTGAGTGCAAAAATACCGGCGAAACAAACGCCGAAAATATCACCACAAATGCGTCCGCTATTTCTGCGGCTCAGACGGATATTGCCGCATTGAAAGCAACTGTAAAAAAATTGCAGGACGAAGATGTATCCATCAGCAAAAATGTATCCGCAACCAATGCAACAGCAACGGCTGCCTATAACAAGGCAACATCAGCACTGGAAGCAAAGCATACTCACGACAATTTAAATGTGCTGGACACAATCACATCTGATACAATTGCATTGATCAACTCAACCGCGTCGAAAGCCACGCAGAACGCGAATAGTCTGGATGCGATAAAACCAATTGTAACCGGCAACCAGACAGATATCACAGCTCTAAAAGCATCTGTACAAAATTTACAGGATGAGGATGTCAACATCAGCAAAAATGTAGCATCAGTAAAGGCTGCAGCAGAGACCGCCAGCAACAAGGCTGCTACGCTGCGGAATGATATGACCATCATGCAATGCACCATTGGCACGGCTCATAAAAATCTGCTAAAAAATACAGCTGGTACAGTGACCCAGAACGGCATTACCTTTACATCGAATGCAGACGGCAGCGTTACATGCAATGGTACAGCCACAGCAGATACCAATTATCGGTATATTGTGGACTTGCAGCAGAACACAT
>JBJERF010000069.1:0-19922 GCA_051882115.1 Ruminococcus sp.
CTGCGGACGGCGACCAGGGACGCTGTCCCTGGACCCTGCAAGCCTTTTGAGAAAAGCCCCTCCGAAAACTTCTATACCTTTTGAACTTGCAGCAACCTTCAAGGGGGTGGGGTAGACGATCCAGCGGTACGCTGGTTATTTTCATGAAAAATGATTCATACTATCCTCGGGAGGGATTGGAATGAATCAGAAAAGAAATCCACGTATTGCTTTTTTACGGCTGATGATGACCGGTTTCTGCTGTGCGCTCATTGTTCAGCTGGCACGGCAGGCAACAACAACTGCCTATAAGGAAGCTGCACAGCAGCAGGGAAGATATATCGTCACTTTGCCGGTGACAAACGGAACCATTTACGACCGGAATTATCAGCCGCTTATCAACCGGACAAAAAAGCATATCGCTGTAGTGAATCCCACCAGCGATGCTGTTTCTGCATTGCTGTCCCATTTAACCGACCAAGAGTCTTTCTATGAACAGCTGGTATACGGAACACCTTTTTCCTGCGAAGCGGATACATCAGATATTCAATCGGAGGATGTATTTGTATTGGATGTTCCTGTACGCAATGATGAACATCAGATTGCACAGCACATTGTAGGCTATACACAGGACGGCATAGGTGTCACAGGACTGGAAGCAGACTATGATACCTTTCTGCGCAGCGTTCAGGAGCAGTCATCCGTTACCTTTGAGGTGGACGGAACCGGCAGCGTTTTGTCCGGTGAGAATGTTCTGGTACGCAATGCGCCGGAGGTGCTGGAGGGCGTTGTCACCACATTGGATATTGGCATTCAGCAGATTTGTGAGGATGCTGCTGAAAAGCTTGAGAAAGGCTGTGTGGTGGTTCTGGATGCAGAGAACGGTGATATTCTGGGCATGGCAAGTGTACCATCCTATCAGCTTTCCGACATGGAAAAGGCACTGGCTTCTGAGGATAGTCCGTTGATCCAGCGTGCTCTGTATGCCTATCCGGTGGGTTCTATTTTTAAGCTGGTCACATCAGCTGTTGCATTGGAATCCGGTCAGGAAGATTTTCTGTACAACTGCACCGGCAGTATTCAGATTGGTACGCAGCTGTTCCGCTGTCATGATCATGCAGGACATGGTATGGAGACACTGGAAACAGCCTTGATACATTCTTGTAATCCTTATTTCATTGCCATGAGTCAGAAGTTATCGGTACGGGATTTATTTGAAACAGCTGCTGCATGGGGCTTCGGACGGGAAATCCGGCTGACCGACAGCATGGCTGCATCTGCCGGAACACTTCCCACCATTCAGGAGTTACAGCTTCCTGCGGAAAAAGCAAACTTCTGTTTTGGACAAGGCAAGCTGACCGCTTCCCCCTTACAGATTGCAAGAATGACCTGTGCCATTGCAAACGGCGGTACACTGCCGGCGGTGCGTCTTGTACGAGGGCTGACGATGGATGGCAAAACCGTGGAGAATGAGGAAAAATCAGAGGGAAAACAAGTGATAGAATCAGATACGGCTGACCGTCTGCGCAAGATGATGATTGCCGCTGTCTATGGCAACAGCAGCTTTCAGGGCTTGCCGGACAATACGACTGTGGGTGCAAAAACCTCCACCGCACAAACGGGACGCTATGATGAAAACGGCGAAGAATACTGCCACGGCTGGATTACCGGCTTCTATCCGGCTCATGATCCAAAATATGTTGTGACCGTTCTTGCAGAGGATGGAGGCTATGGCAATGAATCGGCAGCTCCCGTTTTTCGGGAGATTATCACGCAGATGGTTGCCGGAGGATGGAATGAAAAATATTCATAAAAGGCTGCGGAAAAACTGCTTGCATCTGCGGTGTAAATGTGATATACTATTTACTAAGTGTACCGACTTTTAAGAGATACAGAAATTATGAGAAAGAAGCGATGTGAAATGACAAAGATTCATATTTTTTCCGGTTTTCTGGGTGCTGGCAAAACGACCTTGATTAAAAAGCTGATTGCCGAAGGCTATGCCGGCGAGAAACTGGTTCTGATCGAAAATGAATTCGGAGAAATTGGAATTGACGGCGGATTTTTGCAGGATGCAGGCATTTCTGTAACAGAAATGAACAGCGGCTGTATCTGCTGTAGTCTGGTAGGAGATTTCGGCAATGCCCTCAGACAGGTGCTGGAAACCTATCATCCGGATCGGATTCTGATTGAGCCGTCCGGCGTGGGCAAGCTCAGCGATGTCATCCGTGCTGTGCAGAATGTAGATGCAGAGGATGTGGTTCTTGAGGGCTATACCACTGTTGTGGATGCCAAGAAGTGCAAGATGTATCAGAAGAATTTCGGAGAGTTTTTCAACAATCAGATTGAAAATGCAAGCTGTATCATTCTCAGCCATACGGCAGGACTTTCTCCGGAAAAGCTGGGCGATGCGGTAGAACGTGTCCGTGCATTGAATACCGCAGCTACATTGGTGACAACCGACTGGGATGCACTCACCGGCAAACAGATTCTGGAGGCCATCAACCGTTCTGCAACTTTGCAGGAGGAACTGGAGCAGCTGAAAGAGGAGGCACACCATCACCATCATCATGATGAGAACTGCTGCTGCGGTCATGACCACGAACATGAGCATGAGCACGAACATGAACATGAACACGAGCATCACCACCACCATGAGGACGGTGAACCGTGCAGCTGCGGTCACGATCACGAGCATGAGCATGAACATCATCACCATCATGAGGACGGTGAACCGTGCAGCTGCGGTCATGACCACGATCATGAACACCACCATCATCATCATCATGCAGATGATGTGTTTACAAGCTGGGGCAGAGAGACGCCCCGCACTTACACGAAGGAGGAAATTACCGCTGCACTGGAAGCACTGGAGGATGCTGAAACCTATGGTGTGATTCTGCGTGCAAAGGGTATTGTACCGGCTGCGGACGGAAGCTGGATTCATTTTGACTATGTTCCCGGAACTCCTGATGTGAGAAGCGGCAGCGCAGGTACCATTGGCCGGCTGTGTGTCATTGGCTCCAAAATTCATGAGGATGCCATTGCAAAGCTGTTCCATGCAGAATAAGGGGGCGTAAATATGGCAAAGAATCAGGCACCGGCTGAAATTCCGGTATACCTGTTTACCGGATTTCTGGAAGCTGGAAAGACGCAGTTCATTCAGGGAACACTGGAGGACAAACGTTTCAATAATGGTGAAAGAACCCTGCTGCTGATTTGTGAGGAAGGAGAGGAAGAATACGATATCTCTGCCTATCCCTGCAAGGATGTATTTCTGCGCACCATTGAGGAACCAGAAGAACTGAATCCAGAACATCTCAGCGCATGGCTTAAAGAAACCGGTGCGGAGCGTGTGGTTGTAGAATACAACGGTATGTGGCAGTTGAAAGACTTTTTCAATGGTTTGCCGGATAACTGGACGGTTTGTCAGGAAATGCTCTTTGTGGATGCATCCACATTTTTGAATTATAATGCCAATATGCGCAGTCTGGTTGTGGATAAGCTGAATACCTGTGAGCTGGTGGTTTTCAATCGCTTCCGCAAGGACTTTGACAAGATGGAATTTCATAAGATTGTGCGGGGTGTCAGCCGCCGTGCAGATATTGCCTATGAATATGAAGACGGTCAGGTGGAATATGACGATATTGAAGATCCGCTGCCTTTTGATATTCATGCACCGAAAATTGTACTGGAAGACAGTGACTACGCCCTGTGGTACCGTGATATTATGGAAGATCCTCAGAAATATCATGGGAAAATCATTCAGTTTCGGGGACTTGTGGCAGTTGACAAAAAATTTCCCAAGGGCATGTTTGCCGTGGGACGTCATGTCATGACTTGCTGTGTAGAGGATATTACCTATTGCTGCGTAGTTGCAGAATGGGAAAAAGCAGCTGCTTTGCAGAGCCGTCAGTGGGTGAATGTAACGGCACTCATTCAGGTAGAAAAGCATAAGCTGTACCGTGGAAAAGGTCCTGTGCTCAAGGTACAGGAGGTCGTCATGACCTCTGCACCGGAGCAGGAGGTTGCAACATTCTATTGATGCATCCCATCTGTTGGGGCATATCGTTTTATGTTTTTTGATGCTGCACATATGCTTGTGCAGACAGGTTTTTATACAGCCGGTGCAGATGTGCCGGCTGTTTCTTTGAAGAGAGGTGAAAAACATGCTGATACGTCTGAATGACGTAAATAAGATTTATAATGGAAATCCGGTTTTGCAGCATATCAGTCTCACCATTGAGGATAGGGATCGGATCGGTCTGATTGGTGTGAACGGCTGCGGAAAGTCAACGCTTCTTCGTCTGATTACCGGACAGATTCTGCCGGATCATCTCATAGAGGGGGATGGAGAGATTGCCTATGCGGGCAAGACCTCTGTGGGATATCTGGAGCAGATGAGCGGACTGGATCGGGAAAACTCTGTCTGGGAGGAAATGCGCAGTGTATTTCAGGAACTGCTGGATGCACAGGAACGGATGCGTCAGCTGGAAGCAAAAATGCAGTCCGGCAGTACCGCAGAAGCGGAGGAATATCATCGGCTGCAAACCTGGTTTGAGAGCAATGAGGGCTATCAGATGGATGTGAAAATCAAGACCGTACTGGGCGGTATGGGTTTTGAAGAAGATACATACAGCCGTATCATATCCGGTTTCAGCGGCGGAGAGAAAACACGTCTTGCCATTGCAAAGCTGCTGCTGGAGGAACCGAACCTGCTGATTCTGGACGAGCCTACCAACCATCTGGATTTTAAAACCGTGATGTGGCTGGAGGATTACCTGAAGGATTACAAGGGTGCATTGCTGATTGTATCCCATGACCGGTATTTTCTGAATCGGCTGTGTACGTCCATCTGTGAAATTGAACACGGACGGCTGACACGATACAAGGGCAATTATACCGCCTATACTGCATTGAAGGAAGCTGCCGTTGCCCGGCAGATGAAGGAATATGAGCTTCAGCAAAAGGAAATTGCCAAGCTGGAGGACTATGTGGCACGTAATCAGACCCGTGCCTCTACGGCAAAAAGTGCCCAGAGCCGTATGAAACAGCTGGAGAAAATGGAACGGATTGAAAAGCCGGTTACCTATGCCAAGCAAGCGAGGGTGCAGTTTACCTATGAAATCGATCCGCCTCAGCAGCTGCTTACTGTGCAGGATATAGATATTTCGGTAGGAGAGGGCACACAGCGGAAAACATTGGTGCCATCCCTTTCCTTTGAAGTGCGCCGGGGTGAGAAGTGGGGCATTATCGGGGACAATGGCATCGGGAAATCCACTTTGTTGAAGGAATTGCAGGGCATTCTGCCCCATAAGGGAAAGGTGCGCTGGACCAGCAATGTGAAGCGATCTTACTTTGAACAGGAGAGCACCAATCTACATCCGGAAAAGACGATTTTGCAGGAAATTCACGATCGTGTTCCTGCATGGACGGATTTGCAGGTGCGCAGTCTTCTGGGACAGGTGCGTATCGTGGGAGAGAATGTATATAAGCCCATTGGCGTCATCAGCGGCGGAGAGCGTGCAAAGGTCTGTTTTGCCGTGATGATGCTGGAGCACGGCAATGTACTGATTCTGGATGAACCTACCAACCATCTGGATATCTCTATGAAAGAAGTGATTGAGGATGCGCTGGTGGATTTTGGCGGAACCATTCTCTTTGTATCCCATGACCGCTATCTGTTGGATCGTGTGGCAGATCATATTCTGGAAATTACGGAAGATGGTGTGCGTACCTATCAGGGAGGTTTTCAGAGTTGGCTGGATGCAGAACAAAAGCGCAGTCAGGAGATGAAAGCAGCGGAGACTGCTATGCAGACAAAATCAGCAGGTGGGGAGAAGCCTGCTTACCGTTCCAAGCAGCAGCGTGCACTGGAAGCCAAACAGCGCAGCCGGATGCGTGAATTGGAAAAACAGACGGATACGCTCCAGCAGGAACTGGATACGCTGAATGAGGAAATTGCTTCCGAGGCAGTTTATTCTGATTTTGCGCTGATGCAGGAAAAATGTCATCGTATGGAGGTGATCCGGCAGGAGATGGATGCAGCTCTGGAAGAGTTGATTCTTCTTGAAGAGGAAATGACGGGTTAATCTTCTCATTTTGCACAAAATATACGAGAAAATAACCTGAAGTTTGTGAAAAAGATATCTTGCACTTTGGGCGAAAATTGTGTATGATTAAAGAGATGTACGGCTGACTGGTACATTGTGATATGAGTTTATTATGTGAAGAAACGAGGAAATTTATATGAAAACAAAAAGAATTCTGGCATGCCTTCTGGCATCAATGATGGTTTGCGGTGCACTGACTGCTTGCGGAGATGAAAAGGCATCTGAGAGCACAACAGAGGCTGCTACTACGGAAGCAACGGAAGCTGCTACAGAAGCAGCTACGGAAGCAGCTGAGGCAGATGTTCCTTCTGATGCTGAGCAGGTTCAGACCGGCGAATTTGAAGAAGCTGTAGAGGCTCAGTCTGGTGATGCTTATCTGGCAATGGTTGACGGCGAATGGTATGTTCAGTACTGGGGCAGCAATGCAGATCTGCTGACCTATGATGCAGGCGTTGTTCCGATTACCGGAAACGGCGACTATACGGTTAGCGTAAACGGCGCATCCAAGGGTATGCTCTTTGACATCACAGGTGATGCAAACGGCGATTATACACCGTCCGGCTGCTCTTTCATGGCTGTAATGGTAAAGGATGGTACAACTCTGTATCCGAATATGTCCATCGAAATCAAGAGCATCCGTGTAAACGGTGAAGAACTTCCGATGACAGCAAAGAACTATACCTCTTCTGATGACGGTGTTGAAATGCGTTCCAACATCTTCAATGAGTGGGTAACAGAACTGCCGGAAGATGCACACGATGCAAACGGTGCTGTAACAGACAATGCAACTTACTCTGCACAGATCATTGACAAGAATCTGATTGAGGCATGGACCAGCATTGAAGTAGACTTTACCGTTTCCGGTATTGAATAATTTGAATCCGAATCAAAAGGGGCTGTTGCAGAGCTTGGATCTGCAACAGCCTTTCCTTTTCATAGGTAAGAATTTTTTTCGGTCCAGCGTACTGCTGGATCGTTTACCCCACCCCCTTGCTTGTTTCTGAAATCGGGAAGGCATCAACCCCTCCCACAAGGGAGGGGGGAGAAGCAATTATAAAAGTTTTCGGTCAAGCCTTTTTCAAAAGGCTTGTGGGGTCAAGGGGCAAAGCCCCTTGTCGCCGTCCGCAGACGGCGAAACCAGCGTACCGCTGGATCGTCTACCCCACCCCGTTATTTATTATTGAAGGCGGGAAGGCATCAACCCCTCCCACAAGGGAGGGGGAAAAGCGAATAAGACCGCTTCCCCTTGTTCCAATGATGAAATATGTATCCCTTGAAAATGTTCCGGTGGAACATTTTCAGCGAAAAAAGTAAATGCTGTTGCCCTGGCAACAGCTCGTTTTTTTGTTGCCAAGGCAAAGAAAATGTGCTATAATAAGGAAAAATGCAAAGGAAGTGCTGTCTATGCTCTATCATTACACATTAAAAACACCCCGTGAGGATTTGATTTCCATTACAGCACAGGTAAAAGGTGCCGTTGCTGAAAGCGGTGTGAACAGCGGTATTTGTGTGGTATACTGTCCCCATACCACCGCAGGCATTACGCTCAACGAAAATACGGATCCGGATGTTGTAACGGATTTGCTGCTTGCCTATGAGAAGGCATTTCCTGATCGGAAGGAATTCCGGCATTGTGAGGGAAATTCTGCTGCGCATGCAAAGGCATCTGCCATGGGCAGCAGTGTCACGCTGCTGATAGAAAACGGACATGTTTTACTGGGTAAATGGCAGAATGTTTATTTCTGTGAATTTGATGGGCCACGCACCAGAAATTTTTATGTAAAGGTTATGGAGGATTAAATGATGGAAACAGCAATGATTCAGGAACTTCAGAAGATGGTGGATGCATCTCACCGTATTGTCTTTTTCGGCGGCGCAGGCGTTTCTACAGAAAGCGGAATTCCCGATTTCCGCAGTCAGGACGGACTGTATCATAAGCAATATCCTTATCCGCCGGAGACGATTTTGAGTCATACCTTTTATTTGAAGCATCCGGACTGGTTTTATCGTTTTTATCGGGAAAAAATGCTCTGTCTGGATGCAAAGCCGAATGCAGCCCATAAAAAGCTGGCTGAGCTGGAGCATGCCGGAAAGCTTACGGCGGTCATTACTCAGAATATAGACGGTCTTCATACAGCCGCCGGCAGCCGGTGCGTGCTGGAGCTGCATGGAAGCGTACATCGGAATTACTGTCAGAAATGCGGAAAGCTGTATGATGCAAAATGGATGCTGGAGCAGAAGGAGATTCCTGTTTGCAGCTGCGGCGGACGTGTGAAGCCGGATGTGGTGTTGTATGAGGAATCACTGGACAGTCAGATTATGGAACGTTCCATACAGGCCATTGCAGATGCCGATATGATGATTATCGGAGGCACTTCATTGGCTGTCTATCCGGCAGCCGGATTGATCTGTTATTTTCGGGGGAAATATCTGGTTGTTCTGAATCGTGATGCCACGCAGATCGATCAGGAGGCATCCCTTTGTCTGCGGGAGCCTATTGGAGAGGTGCTGGGGCAGATTCATGTGTCCGGAGATGTGCAATGAAGCAGATAAACCGGTATCCTGATTATTATGAAGCATTCCGCTGTATTGCAGCAGCCTGTGAGGACAGCTGCTGTGCCGGATGGGAAATTGTAGTGGATGATGAAGCCGCAGCTCAATATGAAACGGTAGAAGGAGAGCTGGGTCAGCAGCTGCGCACGGCTATGATGATCGATGATGACGGTGACCGTGTTTTTCGCTTGAAAGAGGGCAATTGTCCTTTTTGGGAGACATCCGGTTTGTGTGCCATTCACCGGCAGATCGGGGAACCCTATCTGTGCCGAACCTGCCGGCAGTTTCCCAGAGTGGTGCAGGATTACGGGGACTTTGCCGAGCATGGATTGTCTCTGGCATGTCCGGAAGCGGCAAGACGGATTCTTTCACAGAACTGGAACCGTCCATTACAGGTTGTTCAGGTTCGGGAAGTAGATGATGAAGCATGTGGTTACTCCCGGCGGCTTATGGCGTTTCTTCTGAAGGCACGGGAAAATCTGTATGATATCATCTGGAATCCTGCACATTGTACAGCACATGTTCTTTCCGATTGTCTGCTGTATGCCCGACAGCTTCAAATGTGTATAGATAGCGATGCTCTGGAGGAGGTGCCGGATTATCAGCCGGAACCATCCGATGTACCGCTGTGTGAAGAGACAGGCGAAGCATTTCTGCATTTGTATACGGAGATGGAAATTCTGACAGAGGACTGGCGGCAGATGCTCTCAGATGCGCAGGCATTGGGAAATATGCGTACATGGGAAGCGTTTCGCACAGAGGCATGCGGCTTTGAAGCGGCATACCGGCATATGCTGCACTATGACTTGTCCATATACTGGCTCCGGACAGTGGCAGATTCGGATGCGGTGGGAAAGGTCAAACGAATGACCGCTGCCTTTCTGGTGCTGCGTCGGATGCAGACGGCTTATATGCAAAAAAAGAAAGAGCTGCCCGTTTCCGCAAGTATACGGATGGCACAGCTCTATTTTAAAGAAGTGGAGCACAATGCATGGAATGATGAGATACTGGAAGAAGCCTTTTTTACGGAAGCGTGCTGCTCTGTGGAACAGCTCATCGGTCTGCTGCATCAATGGTGGTAAGGAAGCATCAGGATTCCACCATCTGATAATCAAAGGTGATGACGGTATCATAATGGGGATGGATTTTGTGCAGCTCTGTATCAATCATTTCTTTCAGTTGTGCATTTTTATAGGCACAGTCAAAGGGCACCAGAAGATCAAAAATCACATTGGTATGTGTTTCTCCTGAAACCATGCGAAAATCATGAAAGCTTAAATGGGGGTCAAGACTATGGATAATTTCCAGCACCTCCTGTTTGCACAGATTGATTTGCTCATTGTCTGTTTCAATGGGATCCATGTGAATGGTCATATGAATGTGCATTTCCTCCCAGATACGCTTTTCAATATGGTCTACAATATCATGAATCACGCAGAAATCTTCATCGCTGCGTACTTCCACATGGCAGCTGCCCAGTATATGTCCCGGACCATAATTGTGAATCATCAGGTCATGGATATCCATGATTTTCTCGTGGGATTTGACCAGCGTTTCGATTTTATGCACAGTCTCTGCATCGGCAGGACGTCCCAGCAGATCATCCAGTGTATCACGGATGATTTCATAACCAGCTTTCAGGATAAACAGTGAAACAAGAATACCTGCAACACCGTCAATGGGTAGGTCTGTAAAGTACGACGCAATTAAAGCGATGACCGTAGCAGAGGTTGCAATGACATCGCTGCGGCTGTCTTTTGCTGTGGCCAGCATAACAGAGGAATGGATGGTTTTCCCCAGTGTGGTGTTGAAAAAGGACATCCAGAGTTTCAGTCCGATGGAACAGAGCAGAGACAAGAGTACAATCCAGCGGAAGGTCACCGGCTGAGGATGTATGATTTTATCGATAGAATCCCGCAGGAGTTCAAAGCCCATCAGTGCAATGAATACAGCAATGAGCATGGATGTAAGATATTCAATGCGTCCGTGTCCGAATGGGTGGTCTTTATCTGCTGGCTTGGCAGCGAGCTTATAGCCGAACAGGGTTACAAGGCAGCTTGCACAATCCGAGAGGTTGTTGAATGCATCGGAAATGATGGAGATAGAACCGGAAAGGGTTCCCATAATATATTTGAGTACAAAGAGCAGAATATTGCAAAGAATTCCCACAACGCTGCTTAAAGTGCCATAGGATTTCCGAACCTGTACGTTGGCTGTATCCTCATACTGAGGGATGCATTTTTTTACAAGAATTTGTGTCAGCATAATTTCCTCCAAATGGTATTTTTACCATTGTACCAAATATGTGATGTATTGTCAAGCAACCAGCGTGCCGCTGGACCGTCTACCCCACCCCCGTTTCAGTTACTGAAAGCAAGAAAGCATCAGCCCCCTCCCACTGGGGAGGGGGGGAAAGTTTCTGCAAGTTCAAAAGGTATGAAAGTTTTTTTGCGCCGCTTTTTTCTCAAAAAAAGCGGTCGGGGGGTCAAGGGGGCGAGAAGCCCCCTTGTCGCCGTCCGCAGACGGCGAAATCAGCGTGCCGCTGAACCGTTTACCCCACCCCCGTTTCAGTTACTGAAAGCAAGAAGGCATCAACCCCCTCCCACTGGGGAGGGGGGGAGGTTGCTGCAAGTCCCAGCAGAGAGGGCGGTGGAAAATGCGACAGCATTTCGAGGGGGAAGCGAACAAGACCGCTTCCCCCTGTTTCAGCGATGAAATAAGCTGTATCTTGCAAACATCCCAGTGGGATGTTTGCAACGAATAGAATCCCTCTTAACCTCTCAGTCCTGCCTTCGGCAAGCAGGCTCTCCTTAAAAGGAGGGGCAGTTCCACACGCTAAATTATGCAAGGTTCTCAGCGGATGGCGACCAGCTATACAAAGTGTCGATTTTAGTCGAAATCAATAAGAAATCACATAAAAATTGCTGAAAACAGTTGCAAAATATTTGGATTTGTTGTAAAATATAGATACAGAGCTGTGTTTTTATTATTCCATCATAAATGAAATAAATTTTATTCGAATGATGATAAGATACAATTTTCAGGAGGTGAACGATGCATTTTATTGCCCATAAAAAAGAAAATGGTACTGAAATTCAAACGGTTTCTGAGCATTGTGAAAATGTTGCGAGGCTTTCTTCTGTGTTCGGAAAAGATATTTCCATATCTGCCATTGTTCGTTTGGCAGGATTGCTGCATGACGCTGGAAAATATGCTCCTTCCTTTCAAAAATACATATCCGGTACATCTGATTTCAGACGGGGTGAAATTGACCATGCCTTTTGCGGTGCAAAATACATTTGTGCATTTGCCGATCAGAAGCATCTGAACAATGCCTATTATAATGTATCAAGGCTCATTGCGAGAGTGATTGTATCCCATCACGGAATTCACGATTGGCTTACGCCGGATGGCAGCAATTATTTGCAGCAGCGTATGCAAAAGGAAAATGAATACGATTTTGTATGTCGTAAGCTGGCTGAGATCTATTCAGATGCAGATCTGATGACATTCCTTGAAGATGCACAGAAAGAATATGTGAGCATCCGGAAGCGAATCCAGGAAATCAGCAAAGATGCGCAGCAGTTTGCTTTTTACCTTGGATTATATGAACGCACCGTTCAGTCGGTTCTGATTGATGCCGATCGAACGGATACTGCAAATTTCTGCAATGGGTATACAGAAAAGGCACCAACCCCACCGGATCTTATCTGGGAAAAAGCCCGGAATACATTGAATCAGCGTTTGGCTTCATTTGACCATTCTTCTGTTATTTCTCATGTCAGAAGCAGTATTTCCGAAAGATGCAGTCGGTTTGCAGAGACAGAAACGGGTATTTGTCAGCTGATTGTACCAACCGGCGGCGGGAAAACACTGGCATCTATCCGGTTTGCCCTCAATGCGTGTTTGAATTTCGGAAAGAAGCGGATTTTTTACGTTGCACCGTTCATGTCTATACTGGAACAGAACAGCAGCATCTTCCGTGAGATTATGGGAGATGAAAACTTTCTGGAGCATCATTCCAATGTGATGAATGATGTGGATTGCACCGAAGAGCTGATGCAATACGAATTGCTGAGTGAACGCTGGGATACGCCCATGATTGCCACTACAATGGTGCAGTTTATGAATACGCTGTTTTCTGATAAAATAACTTCTGTCCGAAGGATGCACAATCTGGCACATTCTGTCATCATCATCGATGAGGTGCAATCCATACCTGTGAATTGTGTATCTATGTTCATTGCTGCTATGAATTATCTTTCTAAAATCTGCGGCTGTACGGTTGTACTATGCACAGCCACACAGCCGGATTTTTGCCTGAATGATGCCCGCTTTCAGCTGCTTTTGGATGAGCAGCCCTGCATGACCGGTGATTCTTTCCATGATTTTGCAGCATTGAAGCGTACAGAAGTGATTCCCGTTTTCAAAAATGCAGGGTATTCCAATGCGGAGATTGCTGATTTTTGTTATTCAAAATATCTGGAAGAAAAGGCTGTGCTCCTGATTGTCAATACAAAGGCAGTTGCCCGTGAAGTCTGGAGGCTTCTGAATGCATTGAATCAGACCCTTTCTTCTGAGGAACAGGCACATATCATTCATTTGAGTACCAATATGTGCCCGAAGCATCGAAAGAAACAGATCGCACAAATGAAAGAGGATTTAAAAAACGGGAAGCGCATGATTTGTGTTTCAACACAGCTGATTGAAGCAGGTGTAGATATATCCTTTCCCTGTGTCATTCGTTCTCTTTCCGGTCTGGATCGCATTGCACAGGCAGCCGGACGCTGTAACAGAAATGGTGAATCAGCAGAACCCGGAAAGGTATACGTCATCCATGCACGGGAGGAAAAAACAGAAAAAATGCGGGAAATCACATCCGGAAAATCTGTGGCCATGCGCTTTTTTCATGATGACTCTGAATCGGATCTGTTCTCACCAAAAACAATCGCATCTTACTTTCGTATTTTCTATCAGGAAAATATGGATGTCATCGATTTTCCGGTGAAAGCATTCGGTATCCGGAATTGTCTCGTAAATTTGCTTTCCCTGAACAAGGAGATTCAGGCATTCAGAAAGGATCCATCTCTCAAATACAGTGCGCAGGCATTCCGTACAGCTGGACGGCTGTTTCAGATGATTGATGAAAACGCTGTCAGTGTAGTGGCTCCGTATGATGATGAAGGAAAAGCACTCATTCTGAAAATAGAACAGGGCTGTGATGTAGATCGGCTGCTGCTGCGGAAATTACAGAGCTATACAATCGGTATACCGGAATATTTGTATCGCAAATTGCTGGAAAACGGAAGCGTATTTGTCATTCAGCATGATATTGCTGTATTGGCAGAGGAAAATTATAGTATGGATTTCGGATTCACAGAAACTGCTGCTGCTTCGAATTGGTTGGCATTTTGAGTGAATCGTTGAATAAGAGCCTGTTTCGCATCTTTTCGTACATATCTTTTCGGTGGATTTTGCTGCTTTCTGCGTGAAAAATCCCCTCGAAAATCTGCGCACGTCAAGATACGAAACAGGCTCTAACAGAAAGGAGTAATGAAATTGAATGAGCACAGAAATACAGTAACATTTTCTGTTTCCGGAAAATATGCGCTGTTTTCGGATGTCATCACTCGTCCCGGCAAAGAAAAGACCTCTTATATGATTCCAACCTATGAGGCACTAAAGGGAATCATGCATAGTGTGTATTTTAAGCCCACGCTGGTATGGCATATCGACCGTGTGCGCATTATGAATCAGATTCAGACTGTCCGGAAAGGCATGCGGCCTTTGGTGTATGCCGATGTGAAAAAACCGGAGCTTGCCTATTACACGTATCTGACGGATGTGCATTATCAGGTTCAGGCACATTTTGAATGGAATTATAACCGTCCGGAATTGCAGAATGACCGAAATGAAAATAAGCATCATAACATTGCCAAAAGAATGATTGAACGTGGGGGAAGAAGAGATATTTTTCTTGGAGTACGTGAATGCCAGGGATACGTGGAACCGTGCGTATTCGGCGAAGGCGAAGGCTTTTATGATAACAGCGGAAGCATACCGTATAATCTGATGTATCATGGCATGACCTATGCAGATGAAGCAGAAAATGAAGAGGACAAAGGTCTTATGACCGTACGTTTTTGGAATCCTGTTATGAACGATGGGATCATTGATTTTCTTCAGCCCAAGGATTGTACCATCAAAAGGCACATCAAGCCCATGGCCATCAAGCCATTTGGTCGGGAACACAACAACTTTATGGGTCTGGATGAGTTTACAGAGGTGACGCAATGAGCTGGACAAGTGAATTATACAGGGTTTATGAGCATCACCGGAATGATCCGGATTTCCTTCCGCTTTATCATATTCAGGTACAGGCTGCCATCGAAGTGACCCTTGATGAAAACAGTACATGGATCACTGCGCAGCGGCTGGATAAAGAAAATGCGGTTACACTCATTCCGGCAACAGAGGAATCTGCCACAAGAACCAGCGGCTCAGCCCCCATGCCCTTTACAGAAAAGCTAAGCTATATTGCAGGCGATTATAATCAATATGTAAAAGATAAGCATGGAGAGAAAAAATTTGAAATGTATCTGGAGCAGATGAGCCGATGGATGGAAAGTGATTTCAGTCATTCGTCCGTTCAGGTGCTTTACCGGTATCTGGAAAAGAAGTGCCTGCTTCATGACTTGATACAATGCAATCTGTTTGAAACGGATGAAAAAACAGGGACATTAAAAATTGAGGATGTTTTTGTCAGATTCCGGATTGATTACAGGGATAAAAATAAAACGGCTCAGACATGGGCAGATCAGGAATTGCAGGAATGCTATATTGCATTCAACAGCCATTCAAAGGGTAACGAGGCATTATGTTATGCTTCCGGAAAAATGGTTCCTGTAACCTATAAGCATCCGGCAAAGATTCTGCATGCAGGAGATAAAGCAAAACTGATTTCCGCCAATGACGAGGAGGGTTTTGCATACCGGGGCAGATTTTCCTCAAAAGAAGAGGCGTTTTCCGTTGGATATGAATATTCCAATCAGATTCACAATGCCCTGAGCTGGCTGGTGCGTACAAGAGCCGTTCGTTTCGGCTCACTCTATCTGATTCTATGGGAGTCTGAAGAAAAGGAGCTTCCGGACATTTATGCGCCGATGATTCCTATAGAGGATGAATTTGAAGATGAATTTCCGGATGCACCAGAATCGGGCGGTGCGGATTCCAATTACAGAATCATATTGAACAGAATGATCGAAGGGTATCAGGAAAAGTTTGATTACACTTCGAAGGTCATGCTCATGGGTCTGGACGAGACAACGCCCGGACAAGGACGAATTTCCATGTCTCTTTATACGGAAATGAACGGCTCCAGATTTCTGGATAATATCCGGTATTGGCATGAAACAACGGTAGCAGAACGGTTCCATGCAAAATTAAAAAAGCGCATTTTCAATTCATTTTCACTGATTGAAATTGTAAACGATGCATTCGGACATGAAGAGGGAGAAAAAATTGTGTGCAAGCCGGAGATCCTGAACAGCAACATACTCAGGCTCGTTTCCTGTGTCACAGAGCGCAGGAAAATTCCGGATGATATTGTACATCATCTGTGTGCAAATGCATCCAGACCGCTGTCTTATGATAAAAAGTATCATCACAGACAGGTACTTGAAGCAGCATGCGGTATGGTTCGAAAAAGAAATATAGAGAAAAATGAAGGAGTGATGGCAGTGGCTTATGATCCGAATGAAAAAGACCGCAGCTATTTGTATGGCTGCCTGCTGGCATTGGCAGATAAAGTTGAGGCAGATACCTATGAGGGGGATGACCGGAATAAGCGGAATACCAATGCGCAGCGGTACTGGGAGGTCTTTTCTAAAAGGCCGTACCAGACATGGAAAATCATTGAAGAACGTTTGCAGCCCTATCTGAACAAGCCGGGCAGCTACAGAGCCTATTACCAGAAGCATCTGAACAAGATTATGGACAAGATGACGCTGGAATCATTTTCAGACAATCGTGCCTTATCCCCGGCATATTTGCTGGGCTATCATCATTATACGTCCTATTTATTTGGACATAAAACCGAGGAGGAATCATAAATGGCAGCTTTAGATCACAAAATCGATTTTTCATTTCTTGTAACCGTAAAAAATGCAAATCCCAACGGCGATCCGCTGAGCGGCAATCGTCCCCGTGAAACCTATGACGGATACGGAGAGATTTCCGATGTCTGCATCAAGCGGAAAATCAGAAACCGTTTTCAGGATCTGGGAGAAAAGGTGTTTGTCCAGTCTGCGGACAGAGCAGATGATGGCTATAATAGCCTTCATGCCCGTGCTGAAGGATGCAGTGCACTGAAGGCAATTATCAAAGGGAAAAAGACGGATCCGGCAGCATATGCGGCTATTGCCTGTCAGGAATGGATCGATGTCAGAACATTTGGGCAGGTGTTTGCCTTTAAAGGCGAAAATGTTTCCGTTGGTGTGCGGGGACCTGTCAGCATTCAGCCGGCTATCAGCGCATCGCCTGTTGACGTGGTTAGCATGCAGATTACCAAAAGTGTAAACGGCGAAAAAACAGAGGGTCGTTCCTCTGATACCATGGGTATGAAGCATTTTGTAGATTTCGGCATGTATGTCATTCATGGCAGTGTGAACTGCCAGCTTGCAGAAAAGACCGGTTTTTCTGCGGAGGATGCCGCTTTGCTGAAAGAGGCAATCAAAACCCTTTTTGAAAATGACTGCTCATCCGCACGGCCGGAAGGCAGTATGGAAGTGTGCCGGCTGTACTGGTGGGAGCATGACAGCAAAACCCCCAAATACTCCTCTGCTAAGGTGCATCGTCAGCTGAAAATCAAACAGAAGGCAGATGTATCACGTCCCAGAAGCTTTTTTGATTATGACATCACCCTTGAAGCACTGGACGGGCTGAATGCAGAAGTGATAGATCTGATATGAGCTTTTCGGAAGATGAATATCTGATGCTTTCCGGTATTCAGCATTTTGTATTTTGCCGTCGGCAGTGGGCACTCATACATATCGAGCAGCAGTGGGCAGAAAATACCCGAACCATCGACGGCAGAATTCTGCATGACAGAGTTCATGACATTCATTTCCGTGAAACAAGGAAAGATGTGGTTACTGTAAGGGCATTGCCGGTCAGTTCATCGATTCTGGGAATCAGCGGTGAATGTGATGCGGTAGAATTCCATCGATCGGAAAAGGGCGTGTTTATCCCCCGGTTACATGGCAACTATACAGTTGTTCCGATAGAATACAAACGGGGAAAACCCAAAGAAGATTTATCCGATACCATGCAATTGTTACTACAGGCACTGTGTCTGGAGGAAATGCTTTCCGTTACAATTCCCTATGGTTATTTATACTATGGGGAAACAAAGCATCGTTCAAAAATCGTATTCACAGAGGAGCTTCGTAGTAGGGCGCAGGAAAATGTTGCAGAAATGCATCAGCTGTTCCGAAGGCAGCATACACCCAAGGCGAAAAGAACGAAAGCCTGCAATGCATGTTCGCTGAAAAATATCTGTCTTCCTGTGCTGCAAAAGAAGAAAACAGTAAAAGCCTATATAAATGCTATGCTGGACAGTGAGGTCTGATATGAAAAAACTGCAAAATACATTATACATTCTCACACCGGACAGGAGGCTTTCACTGGCAGGAGAAACGGTTGTAATAAAGCAGGGAATGAATGTGTTGGGTTCCGTTCCTTTGCATAATCTCGAAAGTATTCTAATTTTTGGAGGCGGTGCAACACCGGAACTGATGGGAAAATGTGCAGCGGATGGAATTCATCTGACGTTTCTGAGCCGCAGCGGCAAGTTCCTTGCCAGAGTGGAGGGAACTGTAAACGGAAATGTACTGCTTCGCAGACAGCAGTACAGAATTGCAGATGATGAAACGCAAAGCTTAAAAATTGCCAAAAATATGATACTGGGGAAGCTGTTCAACAGCCGCTGGACGCTGGAACGAACCATTCGGGATCATGGGCTGAGAATTGACATAGATCGCTTTAAGAGCAAGTCAAATGATCTGAAAAGCAATATAGAGAAGCTCTCAGTCATTCAGTCCATGGATTCTCTGCGTGGTCTGGAGGGAGAATCCGCTGTTTCCTATTTTTCTGTATTGGATGACATGATATTACAGCAGAAAGAACAATTCTATTTTAAAAATCGGAATAAAAGACCGCCGCGGGATCGTGTCAATGCATTGCTGTCCTTTGCTTATAGTCTGATGACATCTATGTGTTCCTCTGCACTGGAGTCTGTTGGGCTGGATCCATATGTTGGCTTTATGCATACAGACAGACCCGGAAGAGTTTCTCTTGCACTGGATCTTGTGGAGGAATTCCGTGCGCCATTTTGTGACAGATTTGTTTTAACGCTGATTAATAAAAAAATCATTACAGATTCGGATTTTATGTATGAAGAGGATGGTGCGGTTTTATTGAATGATGACGGCAGAAAGAAGTTTCTTCAATTCTGGCAGAATCGTAAAAATGAAACATTGACCCATCCATTTATAGAAGAAAAAGTAGAATGGGGCTTGCTCCCATATGTTCAGGCGTTGCTTCTTGCCAGATATATTCGAGGAGATCTGGATGAATATCCGCCTTTTCTGTGGAAGTGATTGTATGCTTGTATTGGTAACATATGATGTGAACACAGAAGATGCAGCCGGAAAAAAGCGTTTGCGCAAAGTTGCAAAAGCGTGCGTAGACTACGGGACGAGGGTACAAAATTCTGTTTTCGAATGCGTCGTGGGGGGTGTCGAGCTTCGTATTTTAAAAGAGAAACTGCTCAATATCATTGACGAGAAAAAAGACAGCCTGCGGTTTTATAACCTTGGGAACAGCCATAAAACAAAAGTTGAACACTATGGTATTAAAGTAGGTTTGGACTTAGAAGAGCCATTGATTTTTTAGTGCGAATCATAAGTGCACATAAAATATCCGGTGGATTCGCACCTTATTTTTCTGTGTTTTTCATTTATTTTTTTAAATCGAAGCATACGAAAGTATTTGCTTTGTTGCAAAATAGACAAGCTACTATGTTGAAATATATGACATATTTGTTTGTTTTGCAGTCGCCCCTCACGTAGGGGCGTGGATTGAAATAATTTTCGTGTAGGTGAAATTGCTGTTGTCTGAGTCGCCCCTCACGTAGGGGCGTGGATTGAAATACAATATACACCATGTTACACGGATGTTACACGGTCGCCCCTCACGTAGGGGCGTGGATTGAAATGT
>JBJERF010000070.1:0-19865 GCA_051882115.1 Ruminococcus sp.
CCTTATAGTCGGTATAAGCCTGATACATTTCAATGGAAGTAAATTCCGGATTGTGTGAAGGATCCATGCCCTCATTTCTGAAAATACGTCCTACCTCGTATACACGGTCGAAGCCGCCTACGATGAGCTTTTTCAGGTTCAGTTCTGTTTCAATACGCAGGAACATATCCATGTCCAGTGTGTTGTGATGGGTCTTGAACGGTCTTGCAGCGGCAGCGATTTGCAGCGGCAGCAGAACGGGTGTTTCCACCTCCACATAACCGATATTGTCCAGATAATTGCGGATTTCCTTGAGAATACGGCTTCTGGTCACAAAGGTATTTTTCACATCCGGATTGACGATCAGATCGAGATAACGCTGACGATAGCGTGTATCCTGATTTTTCAGTCCGTGCCATTTTTCGGGAAGCGGCAGCAGAGCCTTGGAAAGCAGGGTAATTTCCTGTGTATGAACGGAAATTTCGCCGGTTCTTGTACGGAAGGCATAGCCTTTTACGCCTACAATGTCACCGATATCCCACTTTTTGAATTCCTTGAATGCAGGCTTTCCGATGTCGTTGACACGAACATACACCTGAATCCGATCCGTGCTGTCCTGAATGTGGAGAAAGACGGCATTGCCCATAATACGTTTGCTCATCATACGACCGGCAACGGAGATGGTCTTCTCCTTGAGCGTATCCAGTGCAGCCTGCAAGGCAGCTTCATCATCGCCGGTTTTTGCCTTGATTTCAGCCTCAGCAGCTTCGTATTCTGCTTTTACTTCTGTTGCTTTTTTTGTTACATCGAATTTTGTGATGGTATAGGGATCCATGCCGTTTGCCTTGCGTTCTTTCAGCTTTTCGAGACGGATTCTCTTTTGCTCATGAATATCCTGTTCTGTTTCCTGAACAGGAGGAGTTTGATTTTCAGCCATATTTGCAGCCCCTTTTATCAATAGAAATTACTTGCTGATTTCCAGAATTTCAAATTTCAGTTCGCCCACCGGTGCTTCCACGAGGAATGTATCGCCCACTTTTTTCTTGAGTGCGCCCTTGCCGATGGGGGATTCATCGGAGATTTTGCCTTCTGCGAAATTTGCTTCATTGCTGCTGACGATCTGGAAGGTTTCCACCTTACCGGTGCGGAAGTTATGGATACGGATGGTAGAACCCAGACCCACTTCATCCACAGAGATATCGTCATCATCAACGACTTCACAGTTATCCAGTGTATATTGAATTTCAGCGATTCTTGCTTCGAGAATGGCCTGTTCATTTTTTGCTTCATCATATTCAGCGTTTTCGGACAAGTCGCCCTGTGCACGTGCTTCTTTCAGTTTCTGTGCCATTTCCGCACGCTTGACGGTAATCAGATGGTCAAGCTCCTCGTTCAGCTTATTATAACCGCTTTGTGAAATCTGCTTCTTAGCCATAAAACAAATGCTCCTTTATAAGATTGTATAACATTTTTATTATAGTATATTTTCCGTCTGTTGTCAATCAGTTTTTCTATGAACGCCACGACAACAGCATTTCCTTTTCATAAGTAAGAATTTTTTTCGGTCCAGCAGTTTTTTGCAAAAAAATGCTGGCAGGGTCCAGGGACAGCGTCCCTGGTCGCCGTCCGCAGACGGCGAAACACCCTGCGCCATCCTTCTGGCGCACGGGGAATGGGGTGAGAAAAAGCGATAGCTTTTTCGAGGGGAAGCGGACAAGACCGCTTCCCCTTGTTCCAATGATGAAATATGTATCCCTTGAAAATGTTCCGGTGGAACATTTTCAACGAAAAAAGTAAATGCTGTTGCCCTGTGGCATTTTCAGAAAATTCTTGACAAACACCGTACAATATTGTACAATGAAATGGCAGAGTTTTCATACGCTGTAAATTATGTGCTATGGGTAGAGGAGAATTCTATGAGCAAAGAAACAAATGCTTCTGAGGTTCAGAGCATCCTGAAGCCGCCTGTCAAAAGATTTGTCGGCATTGATATCATAAAAATACTGGCTGCATTTCTGGTTGTATCCATTCATTTCTTTTTATACAGCGGTTTTTATAGTGAGCCGATTGACGAATCCAGTGAAATGATTCCCATTTTATTCCGTTGGATCAGCTATAACTGTGTACCCTTGTTTATGATTGTTACCGGTTATCTGATGAAAAATAAGACCGTCAGCAAAAAATATTATCTGGGACTTACAAAGATAGCAGTCATTTATGTTGTCATCAGTGTGATCTGCGCTGTGTTTGACCATCTCCATTACGGTAAGGAGTTCACGCCGTGGACTTTTGTGCGTGGATTGTTTATGTTCTCAGATGCGCCCTATTCGTGGTATGTGGAATATTATATCTGTCTATTCCTGCTGATACCGTTTATCAATCTTGCCTTTAACAGTCTCAAGAGCAAAAAACATCAGCTCATCCTGACGGTAACGGCACTTCTTCTGACAGCTTTTGCAAGAAGCTTTTTCATTGGTCTGGAACGGGATACGCAGATTCAGGTGCTTCCGGATTATTTCAGCAGTGCCTATCCCATTGCTTACTATCTGGCTGGTGCCTATATCCGTGAGAATCCGCCCAAACGCAGCATAAAAAATAAGATCATGTTCCTGATGGGACTGCTGCTTGTGCTTGGCTGGAGTACGGTTACAACATACTATGATTCTACTGTGAATGCAGACGGCAATTATGTATTCACTTCCTGGCATTATAATGATTATGGTACATGGCCGGTATTTCTGGCAAGTCTGTTTATTTTCCTGCTGCTTTTTGACATTTCTTCCAAGAATAAAGTCGTGATCCGGATTCTTCAGATTCTGAGCGAAGCCACGCTGGGGTGTTATCTGATATCCTATGTCTTTGATAATAGTTACTATTCGACCTTTGTTGCCCAGTATCCGACGATGGCAGAACGGCTCACACATGCACCGATTGTGATTGGAAAGGTGTTCCTTTCTGCTATGAGCGCAGCACTTGTGATTCATAATCTCTATAAGCTTTTTGACTGGCTGATTCGTAAGATTTACCGGCGCAGAAAGCAGACACCGGAGATTGCAGAAAATCATATCCACGAGACAGAAACAGCTGCGGTATCAGCGGCATCTGAACAATAAAAAATCAAAAAGGGATCGCTGCCTGGAATGAATGGCAGCGATCCCTGATTTTTATGAAAATTATTGCAGCAGTTCGGTTCTCATCTGTGCCAGCAGCTTTTTCTCCCGACGGGATACCTGTACCTGTGTCATACCGAGCATCTGTGCGGTTTTCGTCTGTGTACAATTTTTGAAATACCGCAGCTGTAACAGCATCTGATCCTTTTCGGGGAGATGCGCCATCGTCTGCCGAAGTGCAAGCAAATCGCCGATCGCCTTGTCCGGTGCCTCAACAGGTATATCCAGCTCGGCAGAATCCTCATCATCAGAGCAGGTCAGTGAAAGCGGTGCTTGTGTCACACAGAGTGCCTGTGCGGCATCGGATTCGCTGATGCCTGCAAGCTGACTGAGTTCCGACAGGGTTGGTTCCTGCCCGTGGATTTTGAGGTAGGTTTCCTGCATTCTCCTCAGACGCATGGCACTTTCCCGTAAGCGGCGGCTGACCTTGATGGTTCCGCCGTCCCGAAACAGCCGCTTCAGTTCGCCCAGTATCACGGGTACTGCATAGGTGGAAAACTGTACACCCCGTGCCGGGTCAAAGCCCTGTACTGCTTTCAGCAGACCGATACAGCCGGTGGAATATAATTCCTCATATTCAATGCCTCGTCCCTGAAATCGTTTGGCGCAGTGATGTACCAGTCCCAGATGATCTTCTGCACGGGGCTTATCCCCTTTTAACTGGTCTTGCATGGGATGCTCCTGAGCTTTTTGCGCAGAATCACAGTGGTGCCTTCGTCCGGTTTGCTGCGCACATGGACAGAATCCATGAAGCTCTGCATAACCGCAAAGCCCAGTCCGGCACGTTCTTCATGGGGTGCCGTAGTAAAGAGTGGCTCCATTGCCTTTTCTACATCGGCAATGCCGCAGCCCTTGTCCTTGATCCGTATGTATACTTCACGCTGTGCAAGCAGCTTGATATTCAGTTCCACATCTCCGGTGGTATTTCTGTATCCGTGTACAATGCAGTTGGTGACTGCTTCAGATACTGCGGTTCGGATATCTGCCAATTCTTCTACAGTAGGATCCATCTGTACCAGAAAGGCAGATACAACAGCACGAGCTGTATGCTCATTGACCGAGATGCCCGGAAACACGAATTTAATGGCGTTATAGGTTTTCAATGCAAATCCTCCGTTCCCATGGGTTTCATTTCAATTTTAGCAAGGCGTTCGACGCCGGACAGGCGCATAATGCGTTTGATATGAGGCGGTGGATTCCGGACGACTGTAAAGCCGCCGATGCCGCCCATGACTTTACATCTGCCGAGAATCAGACCGATTCCGGAGCTGTCCATAAAAGTAACCTCATGAAAGTCCAGCGTCAGGGAGCTGGGCTGCTGTTCGGTAATGGCGGTATCGATTTCCTCACGAATCCTGCGTACACTGTGATGGTCAAGCTCTCCGCTTAATATAGCAATCAAGCAGGAATTCTCATTTTGCAAAGTTACTGCCATGAAAAAAGTCGCCTCCTCAGAGAAAGTAATGATATATTCATATTGTACGGCAGTATGTGTGAGAATGTTGTCAAAAGGACGACCGGCAGCTATCTTTTCATCGCAGGAGATGACAGGAATCTACAAAAAAACTGCCGTACATTTGCTGAAAAGGCTGTACGGCAGTTGTGTGAATATGCTATTATTGGAGTGGAATATCTACAGATTGAATCATATCGGATTCAATGGGCGTTATGGTCAGTGTAAAGTCATCAGAAGTGCCCTCAATCGTGATCGTTTGTGTAAAGCTTTCTCCGCAGATGCAGGTGACGGTATAGGAACCGTTTCGGGTCAGTTCATCTGTAACATCAATGGCAAAGGTATCATCAGTGGTTGCTTTTAGCCAGAGACGGTTTTCCGTATCACATTCAGCGTAGAATTCCGTATTCGGATCTTCAAAGGCATAGAAGGTGGTTTCTGTTTCAATGATATCTGATGAAGAACCGCCTTCAATTTCGCAGTAGAATTTGTCACCTTCCTGAGAGACAGAGGCTGTCAGTTCTTCACCGTTAATCCAGAGTTGAATGGTCTGCCAGAGACCGGAGCTTGCAGCGGCGTGAATTCCGATTGCAGATGCCAGCAGAAAAGAGGCAGCGGCGGCGCAAAGGATGGCAGTACGTCTTTTTTTCTTTGAGTTCATGAGAATCGTTCCTTTCTGTGTATCCTCTTGCATTTTTTTGCGGATATGTTCTCTGACAGCTGCGGAAACGTCTGCACCGGGCAAAGGCTGCTGTAATGGATATTGTTTGTGCCAGTTATGTTTCATTTCCAAAACCCCTTTCTGTCAGAAAAACCTTTAATTTTTTTCGTGCACGAAACAATTTTGTCTTTGCGTTTGTATCGGAGAGGGAAAGATGCTGCGCCAGCATTTTGAGTGATTCGCCATAGAAATAGTAGCGGACAATCAGCTCTTGTTCTGTAGAAGAGAGATGGTCAAGTCCCTGCTGTAAAAGCGTCATATCTTCCAGCCATTCGAGGGATCTTACAATGTCTGTATCCGCAGCCAGTATATCCTCCAGTTCACAGAAATCAGGTTTTGCCTGTATAGTGCGCAGTTTGTTTTTGGCAAGATTTCTGGCGATTGCTGCAAGATAGGGGCTGACGGGACGGCTTTGGTCAAGGATATCCAGGTGTTGCCAGAGTTTTACAAAAACATCTGCTGTCATTTCCTCTAAATCCTCCTTGGTGCAGTATCCGCCCACCATATTGGAGAGAATGGTATAAACATATCCGGAATAAGCGGATATAAGTTTTTCGATGGTTCTTTCGTTGTTCTTTTGTAGCTGACGATAAATTCTTTTTTTCAATGTGCTTCCCATCCTGTCTGAATTTGCAAATTCACTGATAGATACACGCCCCAGGCGAAATGGTTACACAGATTCGGAAATTTTTTCATGAAAGCAAAAATGCACGCAGTTCTGCCACATCTTCCACAATGGGATCTGCTCCGTACTGTTCCAGTTCCAGTTCCGGTGCATATCCGTACCGGACGCCGGCACAGGCAATACCGCATGCCCGTGCCCCCAGAATATCATGCTTCCGGTCACCAATCATGAGCACATAGGGCTTGTCTGTTTCAGACAGTCCCAGACGTGTCATTGCAAGACGAATCATATCTGCTTTGGTTTCGCCTTCTTTTTCCAGACAGCAGCCTGCAATCACCTCAAAATCCTCCAGCAGTCCGAAATGCGCCAGAATCCGTAAGGTGTATACCTCCGGCTTGGAGGTTGCCACCGCCAGACGGTATCCAGCCTCTTTCAGTTCCCGCAGCAGCTCCGGTATGCCCTCATATACACGATTCTCAAAAAGTCCCACTGTACTGAACCGTTCACGATACCGTACCACAGCGGCTTCTGCTTCAGAAAAGGTCATGCCGCAGATATCCTGAAAGGAATCCAGCAGCGGCGGCCCGATAAATGCCTTGAGCACGGCATATTCCGGAACAGGAAAACCGCCGGTTGTCAGAGCATGGCGGACACAATTCAGAATTCCTTCCTCAGAATCCGTCAGCGTACCATCTAAATCAAATAAAAGGGTTGTATATTTCATCATATAAAATTCTCCTCAGGATATAAAATCGGGCAGCCAAGGCTGCCCGGTTTTCTTTTAAAAATACATATAAAGCTGGCACTGCATCATGCCATTGTACAGCTTTCTGCGCTTGGATGCTTTTTTGTCAAAAAACGTTTCAAATTCGCTGTCCGGTGAAATGATGTAGCAAGGATGTGCCTGATCTGCCGGAAATACACATCCCATCATCCGGTACAAAGACTCTGCGGAACGGATGTCCAGCATACGTTCACCGTAAGGCGGATTGCATACGGTGATGCTGTTTTCCATGGGCACAAAATCTGCAATCTCTCGCTGTTCCAGATGAATGCGTGGCTTTACCCCTGCCTTGCGTGCATTTTCCTCTGTCAATGCAATAGCAGCCGGATCATTGTCAAAGCCATAGGCTTCAAATTCCGCATCCTTCCGAATACTGGCAATGGCTTCTGCACGGGCATCCCGCCAGACGGCATCCGGAATGCAGTCCCATCGCTCTGCTGCGAAATGGCGGTTCAGACCGGGTGCAATATGCAGTGCCTTGAATGCGGCTTCAATGAGGAAAGTACCGCTTCCGCAGAACGGGTCGATCAATAGGCTGTCTGAGCGTACACGTGCCAGATCGATGATACCTGCTGCAAGGGTTTCTTTGATGGGTGCAGCATTGGAATTTCTCCGGTATCCTCTTTTATGCAAGCCCACACCGGAGGTATCCAGGTAGATTGTACAGAGGTTTTTCCGGATGGAAAACTGAATCTGATGCACGCTGCCGGTTTCTGCAAACCAGCTGGTATGATAGTGAAGCTTCAGCCGTTCCACAGCTGCCTTTTTGATGATGGACTGACAATCGGGCACGCTGTGCAGCTTGGAGTCCAGCGCATGTCCTTTTACAGGAAAAGCATCATCCTTGCCAATCCAGTTTTCCAGCGGCAGCTTTTTCACGCCCTGAAACAGTTCTTCAAAGGAATAGGCTGGAAATTCGCCCAGCTGAATCAGGACACGTTCTGCCGTAGACAGACAGAGATTGGCCTTTGCCAGTACGGCATAATCGCCTCGGAAGAGGATGCGTCCGTCCTGTACAGTGATATCGGATGCGCCGATTTTGGAAAGTTCAAAATGCAGTGTGCGTTCCAATCCGAAGTGACAGGGACAGCACATAAGAAAGGTCTGTGTCAAAGGGAATCCCTCGTTTCTTAGTATTATGCAGCAGGCGTCTGACTGCTTTCTCCGCCTGTGCTTTCGTTTCCGCCGGAGTTTTCGTTGCCGGAAGAGCTTTCATTTCCGGATGTGTTTTCATTACCGGAAGAATTTTCACCGCCGGAGCTGCCGCTGTCAGCAGGCGGACTGACAGTTTCAGTAGCGGTTGTAGAAGTGTTAGAAGCAGGTTTCTTTGTGGTTGTATACTGCGTACATTCATCACAAGTTGGCGCATTGGAGGATTTCCAGTAGCCGGTTCCTGCGGTTGCACAGTATGGACCGGCGATCTTTCCGGTACGCTTGCAGACATTTCCGGTGATGATGGTATCGCATGCCGGATAGGAGGCATCGGATTCAATCTGGTCTGCGTATTCGCCGATGACGTTGTACCATACCTGTGCAGATTTCAGAGAGCTGGGCAGGGAATAACGGCTGGCATAGCCAATCCAGACACCGCTGACAAAGTCCTCTGTCAGACCCACGAAAGTCAGATCCTTCCAGTCCTCCGCAGTACCGGTTTTACCGGCAACATGCTTGTTTTCCAGCTGTGCAGCGGAACCGGTGCCGTTTTGCACAACATTCTGAAGCAGCTGATTCATCACATAGGCAGTTTCTTCACTGACCACTCTTCGGGGACTGCCGTCATCCTCATATACAGTGGTACCGGTACCCTGTAGAACCTTGCTGACGATATGGGCATTATAATACGTGCCGCCGTTGCCGTAAGGAATATAGCCATTGACCAAATTTTCCAGTGTGATGCCATAGGTCAGTGCGCCTACAGAAAGGGGAGAAATTGCATTGTCCGTCAGACCATCCGGAGAGGTTGCAGACAGCTCCAGCCCCATTTTTTCTGTTGCAAAGTTAAAGACAGACTGGGGCGTCAGTTCCTCACAGATACGGGCAGATACGGTATTGAGGGATTGTGCCAGTGCATCAAATACGGAAACATTCTTATAGGAATAATTGCCGCTGTAGCTGTCCAGACCATAGTTGATCGGCCAGTCCTGACCGCCGATCTGGGTAAGAGGGGAATCCTCAAACATACTGCCCCAGTGAATCCGATCGTTCTCAAGTCCCAGACCGTAGGTGGTCAGCGGCTTGATGGTAGAGCCGGGCTGACGGGGTTCCATGGTCGCATAGTTCCAGATGAGTTTATTGGTTTTTTCACCCACGCTGCCCACAATGGCACGGATGCTGCCATCGTAGTTCATTGCGATGAATGCCGACTGAGGATATTCGATTTCATCCACTGTATACTGACCATCACCATTGGGGTCGCCGTAATAGGCAACCTGTGTGGACAGCATCAGATTATCCAGATCCTTGTATTTCTCTTCCACATAGGTCTGCATGTCCATATCCACCGTGGTATAAATCCGGTATCCGCCGTCATTGATTCGGGAGATGGCTTCTTCCGTGGAGATGTTGTACATTTCCTCCAGATAGGCTGCAACCTCATAAATGGCAGCATCCACCACCCAGCTTGTAGCGGAGGCAGAGAGGTAAGCATCTTCCTCCTCATCGGGATGAGCCGCCTGATATTCCTCAGAGTCAGTGAAAACCAGCGGTTCATTCAGTGCAGCCTGAAATTCGTCATAGGTAATGGCACCGTTTTTATACATCTGTTCCAGAACATAAATCTGACGGGTGCGGTTGTTTTCTTTGCCGATATTGATCCATTCGCCGGTTTCTTCATCTTCATAGCCGGCAAAGGGATTGATGGTTTCCGGACTTTTCGGGATTGCAGCCAGACAGGCGGCTTCTGCAACGGAAATTTGGTCTACTGTTTTTCCGAAATATTTGAGGGATGCACTCTGAATGCCGTTGGTGGGGCCGCCGAAGCCGATATAGTTCAGATAGCTTTCCAGAATTTCATCCTTGGAGTAATTCTGTTCCAGTTCCATGGCACGGAAAATTTCACGGATTTTACGGGAAGGAGACTGTACATCATCTCCGGTGATATTCTTGACCAGCTGCTGGGTAATGGTGGAACCGCCGATGTTGGTATCGTAGATATGCAGGAACATGTTGACAAACGAGTAGAATGTACGTTTGTAGTCCACGCCGTCATGGGTATAGAAACGGGCATCCTCTGCATAGACGAATGCATCACGGACATGCTGAGGGATTTCATCAATGGATACCGGCACACGCTCTGAACTGTTGTTCACCTCATACAGGCAAACCTCGTTTCCTTTGGAATCATATGCATAAACGTAGGTATTGTATTGCAGCTCCAGTTCTTCAATGGTAACAGCTGAAACTTCATCTTTGAAGTCCATAACGTAGATGGTCAGTGCCGTTACAACGATGGTTCCGGTGATGACGCAAATCAGAAACAGGGACATGATGGTGGTCAGCAGAATAGAGAATGTCCGGCGCAGACCGGGATGCCGTCCTATTTTGGCAGCGGCAAGGTTGCCTTTGTAATAGGGATATTCTGGCGTACCGGTAGGCGGCTTGCTGCGGATTTCCTCATCCGTTTCCTTATGATAGCCGTTTGAAACCGGCTTACTGCTGATGGCAGGATTGGTCTTTCGGGTTGTATCCGGTCCCTTCTCTTTGGGGGTATGGTTTTTGGGTGTATGGGCATTTGCCTGAGGCATTACAGTGGTTTTTTCCTCGGATGGCTGGACATTGGTGCGTGGTTCCTTTTGGGAAGCAGATGCTTCCTGCGGCTTAGGTACTCTGCTTTTTTGGTCGGATGTATGATGTTTGGGTGTGGATCTCACCGGACGCTGTGCAGAACTGCTGCGGGGCTTTTGAGACGGATGTCTGGTACCGGATCTTTGTGGGTTTCCTGAGCCGACCCGTCTTTTTGAAGACTGGGGATTGTTTGAATTGGGTTTGGAATTGGGGTGTTTATTTTCCATATGCTCTATATCCTTCCATGGGGTGAATGTGCTGTATGGGGTGCAGCACTGCATCACCCATTGTCATCTGTATATACACATCTATTATACCACAAAAAATAAGAGATGTTAAGCGATTCCGGAAAAATTCCTATAAAAATATACATAATGTATAAACTTTGGCGGAAGGCTCATACTGATTATGTTACTTATTGAAAAAAGGAGGAAAATAAAATGACAAAAAGACGTATCTGGCTGATGCTTCTGACAGCACTTGTAATCTCTGTGGTCATTGTTGCCGGCTCTATGGCCAATGCTGTAGTGCATCCGGAACCGGCAGCAGAGGAGCCTGTGCCTACAACGCAGACGCATGTAAGCTATGTGCTTCGGGCATGGGATGGGCATATCGGATTATTCCGTGGGGATAGTGAAACGCCGTATCAGGAACTGGACATGCCTCTGACGTTGTTGTCGGACTACGATCGGGAGATGGTGCAAAGCGGAATTGAGGTAGAGACAGAGCGTGAACTGCGCACGCTGGTAGAGGATTTGACATCTTAAAAAAGCTTTTTGGTGCAGCAATTTCTCGAAAATGCTGCCGAGGGTCTGGGGCGAGCAGCCCCAGATGGCTGCATAGCAGCCATGGCGAAATAGTAGAAAGGGGGAAGCGATCTTGTTCGCTTCCCCCTTGAAATGCTGCCGCATTTCTCATCCCTTTTCCGAATGCCAAAAGGCGATGATATGATTTTTTACTTAAAGTAATCTACGCCGCTCTGGAAGATCTTCTGATCCTTTTCGCCCGGAACATTGCGGTAAAGATTCTTACCGATACGCTCACTGTGTCCCATCTTACCGAATACACGGCCGTCCGGAGACGTGATGCCCTCAATTGCAGCCATGGAGGTATTCGGATTGAAGTGAATATCCATACTGGGTACGCCGTTCATATCCACATATTGTGTTGCGATCTGACCGTTTGCAGCCAGCTGGTCAATGAGTGTCTGAGGTGCTACGAAGCGGCCTTCTCCGTGGGAGATGGCAACCGTATGCACATCGCCCACCTTGCAGCCATACAGCCACGGAGACTGATTGGATGCAATTCGTGTATTGACCAGCATAGACTGGTGCCGTGCAATGGTGTTAAAGGTCAGCGTGGGAGAATCATCCTGCATATCCACAATCTCACCATACGGTACAAGTCCCAGCTTGACCAGTGCCTGGAAGCCGTTACAGATCCCCAGCATCAGACCGTCCCGCTTTTTCAGCAGCGTATGCACAGCATCACGGATTTTCGGGTTCCGGAAGAAAGCCGTAATAAACTTACCGCTGCCGTCCGGCTCATCGCCGCCGCTGAATCCGCCCGGAATCATAATCATCTGGGAATTCTTAATCAGCATGGTGAATGTGTCAATGGATTCTTCAATGGCAGCAGCGGACAGATTCTTGACAACAAAAATCTCTGCACGGGCACCGGCACGTTCAAAAATCCGTGCGGTATCATACTCGCAGTTGGTGCCCGGGAATACCGGAATCAGTACACGAGGACGAGCTTCCTTGATGCCGGCAGACTGTGTCATGGTGCGGTTGAAGGAATACGTCGGCGGTACTTCTGCCGTTGTCTGAATGCGGCACGGGAATACCGGCTCCAGCTTCTTTTCCCAGACGGAAATCAGCTCCTCCAGCTTCAGGGTATAGTCCGGTGCAGCAATGGTCTGTGCAGCCGTTGTTGTACCGATTACATCCTCACCATCCAGCGCATCGCCCTTCAGCTCAATGATGAATGCACCGGCACAGGGCTGGAACAGTTCCTCAGCAGACAGCTTTTTGCTGAATGCAAAGCCAATGCCGTTACCGAATGCCATTTTTGCAATGCCTTCAGCAACGCCGCCGAAGTCCACTGCCCAGATAGCAGCAGCTCTGCCGTCTGCAATGATCTTTTCAACCTGGTCAAAGCAGCTGCGGATGCTGTCAAATACAGGCAGACCGTTTTCGTCATACTGAGGACGAATCTGAATGACCGTACTGCCGGTTTTCTTGAATTCCGTGGAAACCACCTTGTCAGCCCTTGCAGTGGAAACGGCAAAGGAAACCAGCGTAGGCGGTACGTCAATATTTTCAAAGGTGCCGGACATGGAGTCCTTTCCGCCGATGGAACCGCAGGACAGCTCCAGCTGTGCTTTGAATGCACCCAGCAGAGCCGCCATGGGCTTGCCCCAGCGTTTCGGATTATTCTGTGTTCTTTCAAAGTATTCCTGGAAGGTCAGCCAGCAGTGATGCCAGCTGCCGCCGGCTGCAACCACCTTGGCAATGGAAGCAACGACTGCGCACATGGCACCATGATAGGGGCTGTTTTCGCTGATCAGCGGATTAAATCCCCAGCCCATCAGGGAGCAGGTATTGGTTTCACCCCGCAGCACCGGAATTTTGGCAGCCATTGCCTGAGACGGCGACAGCTGATAAGCACCGCCGAAGGGCATGAGTACCGTGCCGGCACCAATGGTGGAGTCAAACTTTTCAATCAGCCCTTTCTGAGAGCATACATTCAGGTTGGACAGCAGCTCTGTCCAGCTTTCTGCACAATCCTCCATAGCATTAACCGCCGTCACCTTGGGTGCCTCAATGACAATATCCGTATACTTAGGCGCACCGTTGGAGTTCAGGAATTCACGGGACAGATTTACAATGGTGTTGCCGTTCCATGTCATTTTCAGGCGGGGTTCTGCCTTTACAACAGCCACCTGTGTCGCCTCCAGATTTTCCTTGGCAGCCTCACGCAGGAAGCGGTCTGCCTCACGCTCTGAAACCACAACTGCCATACGCTCCTGAGATTCCGAAATGGTGATTTCTGTGCCATCCAGACCCTCATACTTCTTGGGAACGGCATTCAGATCGATTTCCAGACCGTCTGTCAGCTCGCCGATGGCAACGGATACACCGCCGGCACCGAAGTCGTTGCAGCGTTTGATCATCTGTGTGACAAAGGGATTGCGGAACAGTCTCTGGAGCTTGCGTTCTTCCGGTGCATTACCCTTCTGCACCTCTGCGCCGCAGGATTCCAGCGATTCGATGGTATGGGATTTGGAGGAGCCGGTTGCACCGCCGCAGCCGTCCCGTCCGGTCTTGCCGCCCAGCAGGATGACTACATCGCCCGGCTGAGGGGCTTCTCTGCGGATGTTTGCAGCAGGAGCTGCACCCAGAACCGCACCGATTTCCATACGCTTTGCCATATAGCCCGGATGATAAACCTCTGCTACATGACCGGTTGCCAGACCAATCTGATTGCCGTAGGAGCTGTAGCCGTTTGCAGCTCCCTGTGTAATCTTTCTCTGAGGCAGCTTGCCGGAAATGGTATCTGCCACCGGAACCAGCGGATTGGCAGCACCGGTGACACGCATTGCCTGATAAACATAGGAACGTCCGGACAGCGGGTCACGGATGGCACCGCCGAGACAGGTTGCCGCACCGCCAAAGGGCTCAATTTCGGTGGGATGGTTATGCGTTTCATTCTTGAACATGAGAATCCAGTCTTCTTCACGGCCGTCAATATCCACCTTGATTTTAACAGAGCATGCATTGATTTCTTCGCTTTCATCCAGATCCTTCAGCTTGCCGTCTGCCTTGAGTTTCCGGACAGCCAGTGTTGCCATATCCATCAGTGTAACGGGCTTTGCGTCACGTCCCAGCTCGCTGCGGATATGCAGATATTCATCGTATGTTTCCTTGATATAGGGCGTTTCAATTTCTGCATTTTCAATCTGGGTCAGGAATGTGGTGTGCCGGCAGTGGTCAGACCAATAGGTATCAATCATACGGATTTCCGTAATGGTGGGGTCACGGTGTTCTGTATCCCGGAAATATTCCTGACAGAATTTGATATCGCCCAGATCCATAGCCAGACCGTACTTTTTGATGAACTGATTCAGTTCTGCAACAGACAGAGAAATAAAGCCGTCCAGCGTCTGAACCGTTGTAGGGATTTCGTAATTTGCATCCAGTGACGAGGGCAGCTCCATGGCAGCCTCACGGCGTTCCACCGGATTGATGAGATAAGATTTGACCTTTTCAAATTCAGCGTCTGTAATATTGCCGCTGATGATATAAATCTGTGCAGTGCGGACACGGCAGCGTTCACCCTGCAAAAGAATCTGGATGCACTGCTCGCAGCTGTCGGCTCTCTGGTCGAACTGTCCCGGCAGATATTCCGTTGCAAACATCCGCTGACTTCCGCTCAGGGCAGGCAGCTCTTTGTAGACAACATCCACAGCCGGTTCCGAGAATACAGTAGGAACGGCTTTTTCAAAAGCTTCCTCTGTCAGCTTGTCCGCATCATAGCGATTGAAAATACGGATGCCGGTTACGCTGACACGCAGTGCAGTCTGAAGGTCATTCAATACAGAATGGGCTTCTACCGCATATTCCGGCTTCTTTTCCACATAGATTCGATAAACAGACATAGTTTTACTCCTTTATGTTGGATTTGCATGACATTCCTCAGTCAGCTGACCGTAGCAGCATGCATCATCACTCTCTTCTATTCTAACATAAAATATTGATTTACGCAAACTTTTTTTTCGGTTTTTTTGGGGAATTTTTATGACAGTTCCATCCGGTGCATGTCCGGTGTGAAATCCATCTCCCCGTTCCCGTTCAAACAGCACAGGAACGGTTCTGCCGATGCAGCTTTTCAGATAGGCACGCTGCATCCGGGCAGCGCAGGTCTGCATTTTATGCATGCGTTCTGTTTTGACATTTTCCGGAATCTGCTCTTTCATCCGGGCTGCCGGCGTGCCGGGTCTGGGAGAATAGCGGAACACATGCATTTTTGCAAATCCGATGCTTTCAGCGAAAGCAAGAGATGTCTGAAAATCTTCCTCCGTTTCACCGGGAAAGCCCACCATGATATCTGTGGTAATGGCACAGTCCGGAAAGTATCTGCGGATTTTTTCGCAGAAGGCGGCATATTCCTCCGCCGTATACCGGCGGTTCATGGCATGGAGCGTCCGGCTGCATCCGCTTTGCAAAGAAAGGTGAAACTGGGGGCAGAATGCAGGCAGTTCTGACAGTCCGTGCAGCAGCTCGTCCGTCATGCGTTCCGGTTCCAGAGAACCAAGCCGTACACGTTCTGCGCCTGCATCTGCGGCGCATTGTACGGCATCCAGCAGAGAGCCATCCCATTCCTTGCCGTAAAACGCCAGATTGATGCCGCAAAGGACGATTTCACGGTATCCGTTTTTTGTCAGCTGAACAGCGGCTTCCTTCAGGTTTTCCATGGGCATGGAACGGCATCTTCCCCGTGCATAGGGGATAATGCAGTAGGAGCAGAAGCAGTTGCATCCGTCCTGAATCTTGAGAAAGGCACGTGTGTTGTGTGCAAAGGTATCACAGGGAAGCTGTACAAAGGAATCGCTCTGTTCATAGGGCGATACGCTGAAAATGCCGTGTACATAAGACGGCTTTTCCAGAAAATGCTGAATCAGCTCCGGCAGACGTTCCTTATCTTTGTTTCCGATGATGATATCGGCTTCCTCTATGCGGCCGGCTTCTTCCGGAAATGCCTGTACATAGCAGCCGGTCAGAACAATCACAAGAGCCGGATTCTTTTTTCGCAGCTGCCGCAGAAATGTCAGCATCCGGTGGTCACCGGATGCTGTTACCGTACAGGAGTTGATGACAGCAATATCGGCTTCTGCCGGTGTATCTGTAATACCGTATCCGCATCTGCGGAGCAGCTGCTGCATGCCGGCTGTTTCACAGGTGTTGACCTTGCAGCCAAAGGTGTAAAAATAGCATTGCACGTAAATTCTTCCTTCCTCTGCACACAGGTGCAGGTATATCAAAAGTTATGGAAATTCCTACAAATTTATGATAAAAGGTTACGGACTGTAACCGGTTTCCGCTGGATCTGTAATGAATTTTCATATAGTTTAGTTGGAATGAATAAAACCCGGATTCCAAGGGGCGATTCTATTATACTATAATCACGAAAATAATGCAATCGTCTTGACAAAAAAATTGTTTCGTGGTATGCTATGTACAACAGAAAACAAAGCGGATGAGATCTATAGAATCTGCGGAGTTTTCCAGAAGAATAACCACGATGGGACATTGAAACAAATGGTTCTTGGGAGGTACGAATGATGTTTGAGACAATGGTTGAATTGAAAGCAATTAATGATGTAAAGGATTTCGTGAACACGGTTATGCTGTTCAGCTATGACATTGATCTGGTGTCAGGCCGGTATGCAGTTGATGCAAAGTCCATTATGGGCATTTTCAGCTTGGATCTGTCTAAGCCGATTAAGCTTCAGGCACATACAGATGATCCGGAAAAGCTGATTGCTGCACTGGACAGATTTATTGTAAAGTAAGCTTGGTTTTCAAAGATTGAGTAGAATAGTAGAGGGGAAAACGGCACATTCTGTGCCGTTTTTTCTGCTTTCCGCCCAATTGGATGGCATGTGCTTTTATGTAATGTATAGATGCCCTTTCCACAGCATAAAATAAAAGGGAAATGCACGAAAGGAGGGCGACGCTTGAAAAAGCTGGTCTGCATCATGATTTGTGTGCTGCTGTGCAGCAGCGGACTGCGGGGACTTTCAGCGGAGGCAGAAGATGCGCTTCCGGAGGCAGCTGCCTATGTGCTGATGGAATGTGATACGGGTACGGTTCTGGAAGAAAGCAATCGTGATGTAAGGCTTCCGGTGGGTACCATGGCAAAGCTCATGACCGCATTGCTTGCCGGAGAAATGCTTCAGTCAGGCAAGTGGCAGACGGATACCATGCTGACTGCTTCGGACTGTGTAAGCGGTACAAAGGGTGCTGTAATCTGGCTGCTGCCGGGAGAAACCATGTCTGTTGAGGATTTGCTCAAGGGGCTGATTATCGGAAATGCAGGGGATGCAGCTGCGGTTCTGGCGGAAAATATCAGCGGCAGCATAGAGGATTTTGTTATGGATATGAATGCCCGTGCCTTTGAACTGGGTATGCGCAATACGGTATTCACCAGCCCTCAGGGTTATGATGATGATGCGGCTTATTCTACAGCTTATGATATGGGGTTGCTGTGCTGTGCGCTTTCGAAGCTTTCACGCCTTGTGCCGTATTTTACCACATGGCGGGAGTTTCTGCGTGACGGTGCCACGGAGCTGGTGAATGAAAACACCTTTGCCCGTACCTATGAAGGAATGACCGGATGGAAGGCCGGTCACTCTGAAGCAGCAGGCTGGTGTCTTGCAGCCGGTGCGGAAAGGGATGGTATGCAGTGTGCAGCCATTGTGCTGGGTGCAGCGGATGAGGATGCCCGTTTTACACTGGCAAAATCCCTTTTGCGGAAGGGATTCTCACAGTATCAGGTGACGCTGCCGGGCTATTCATCGGAATTTATGAAGCCGATTTCTGTACACGGCGGCGTTTTCCGGTCTGTAGAAATTGAAACAGAACAGCTGGAGGGGCTGGTGGTGCCCAAGTCTGACCCATCCCTGACAACGGTGCTGGTGCTGCCGAAATATGTGAATGCGCCGGTGAAAAAGGGGCAGCAAATTGGTGTGGCTGCTTTTTATAACGGGGATACGCTTCTTCTGGAAACACCGCTGGTTGCCAAAGAATCTGTAGAAGAAATGACCATTCAAACGGCAATCCGAAAAATATTAGTCAAATTGTGTAAATTATAAAAACAATTTTGTGCAAAATCAATAAGAATTGAGATTCCACTTGCAATTGAAGCCAGAATATAGTATGATATATATGGTAAATTGGTTGGGAAATGCCCGATTGACATAACGCATGATAGGGCGTATTTTCCCGAAAAATGGAGGAATGAATCATGTCTTTAAAGTTGAATACCAAATATTTGGCTGACTTTATGAACCAAGATGAGATGAGAGGTATTGCCCATCAGGTAGAAGCTTCTGCAAAGATGCTTCATGAGAAGTCCGGTCTGGGCAGCGATTTTCTGGGATGGCTGACACTGCCTACCGATTACGATCAGGAGGAATTCGCCAGAATCAAGGCAGCAGCAAAAAAAATTCAGAGCCATTCAGATATTCTGATTGTCATTGGCATCGGCGGCTCTTATCTGGGCGCACGTGCTGCTATCGAATTTCTGAAGTCAACGCTTTACAATAACATCAAGAAAGATACACCGGATATCTACTATGTGGGCAACAGCATCAATCCCACATATCTCAGCGAAGTCATCGCACTGTGTGAGGGAAAGGATTTCTCTGTAAATGTCATTTCCAAGTCCGGTACAACCACAGAGCCGGCTCTGGCATTCCGTGTGTTCAAGAAGCTGGCAGAAGATAAATATGGCAAGGAAGGCGCAAAGGATCACATCTTTGCAACCACCGATAAGGCAAAGGGTACACTGAAGGAGCTGTCTGATACAGAGGGCTATGAAACCTTTGTTGTACCGGATGATGTAGGCGGACGTTTTTCTGTACTGACAGCAGTTGGTCTGCTGCCCATTGCTGTTGCCGGCTGCGATATTGATGCGCTGATGGCAGGTGCTGCACAGGCACAGCAGGACTATATGGCAGACTTTGAAAACAATGACTGCTATAAGTATGCAGCTATCCGCAACATCCTGTACCGGAAGGGCAAGCAGGTGGAGATGCTGGTATCCTATGACCCGAATTTTGTTATGATGGCTGAATGGTACAAGCAGCTGTTCGGTGAGAGTGAGGGCAAGGACAACAAGGGCATTTTCCCGTCAGCAGGCGTATTTTCTACAGATCTGCACTCCATGGGTCAGTATATTCAGGAAGGCTCCCGTATCCTGTTCGAGACAGTTGTGGATATCAAGAAGCCCAAGACCGATCTGTATCTGGAATCCGATTCGGAAAATCTGGATGGTCTGAACTTCCTGTGCAACCAGAATATGTCCGTTGTCAACCGGAAGGCTCTGGAGGGCGTTGTTCTGGCGCATACAGAGGGCGGCGTTCCCAACATCATTCTGGAACTGGAGGATACCACAGAAAAAAGTCTGGGCTATCTGATCTATTTCTTTGAAAAGGCTTGTGCAATTTCCGGCTATCTGCTGGGTGTGAATCCGTTCAATCAGCCGGGTGTTGAAAGCTACAAGAAGAATATGTTCGCTCTGCTGGGCAAGCCGGGCTATGAGGATCAGAAGGCTGCGCTGGAAGC
>JBJERF010000071.1:0-4354 GCA_051882115.1 Ruminococcus sp.
TGAAATATGTATCCCTTGAAAATGTTCCGGTGGAACATTTTCAACGAAAAAGTAAGTGCTGTTGCCCTGATGGGGTATATGCCGGCAGGCAAAGGGAAGAAAATCCCTCGCACGGTCAATGTCATCAACTGAAGAATTTTTCGTTGTAAACGTTCCACCGGAACGTTTACAAGGAAAACTTGCTTCATCGCTGTAACAAGGGGAAGCGGTCTTGTCCGCTTCCCCTCAAAAATGCTGTCGCATTTTTTCACCCTTTTCCCCGCGCGCCAAAAGGATGGCGCAGGGTGTTTCGCCGTCTGCGGACGGCGACAAGGGGCTTTGCCCCTTGACCCCACAAGCCTTTTGAGAAAGGCCCCTCCGAAAACTTTTATATTTTCTTAAGTTGACGACATTGCTCGTACGGTCAGGAAATAAGGGTCACTGCTGTTTTGCTTCTGCCTTATCCTGAATCTGTGCGGAGCGCATGACCTGCATCAGCTGCTGATAGAGCACATAAACCGTCTGTGCCTCCGGTGTATCCTGACGAATATTCAGCGGATCAATGATACGCTTGAAAATTCCCTTTTTGGTCAGCATGTGTACATAGTGCTGTCTGCCCATGGGAAGGGGATATTTCTTTACCGGCATTGCTTCGGCAAGAAGCCGTGCACTGTTTGCAACCAGCAGACGGGTCGGCTGAATAACCGTCTGGTGACGCAGGGCTGCACCAACATATTCAGCACCATTGTTGAAGTACAGATTACATGCACCGTTTGCATAGACCACCAGTGTGCACAGCAATGTAGCATTCATGGGTATATCAATGACCAGCCCGTATACGGTATTCTCAGAATATTTGCCCAGTGCTTTTGCCGGGAATTTCAAAGCCGTGTTGCGGATGGAGAGATATTTTTCTGTTACCACATAGTTGTCAAAAGAACCTTGTTTATTGATTGCCATAATGATGACGTCCTTTCTATATAAAAATAAAAATGTATGGGATATGCTGTATCAGGCACCCAGAACATCCCGGGTCATTGCCCCCAGAATCTGTGTGCCCTTGAGAATCTGTTCATCCGTAGGCGTGGAGAAATTCATACGGAAGGATGTTGTCCGGTCAGACTCATCAATCAGGAAGGCATTGCCCGGTACAACTGCGATTTTGTATTCCTGTACAGCTCTTGTGCAGAATGCATTCATATCGCAGTCTTCCGGCAGTGTGCACCAGATGAACAGTCCGCCTTCCGGTCTGCGGTAGGTTACTTGCTTGGAGAAGGTGGCATCCATCTGTTCCAGCATGAGATTGCACTTTTTGCGGTAAATCTGACGGAGGTTTTTAAAATGTGCCTCCAGATCCACGGTGCGCATAAAGCGTTCGCAGATGATCTGCGCCCAGATGTTGGAATGTACATCCGATACCTGTTTGCAGACGATGATTTTCGAAATCAGCTCAGATGGACCGCTGACATAGCCTGTGCGGAAGCCCGGTGCCAGAATCTTGGAGAAAGTGCCTGTGTATACAACACGGTTTTCTGTATCCATGCTCTTGATGGATGGAACCGGCTCTCCGGCAAATCTCAGATCACCGTAGGGGTTATCCTCCAGAATCACTACATTATATTTGCATGCCAGTGCATACAGCTGTTTTCTTTTTTCCAGAGACATGACACAGCTTGTGGGATTCTGGAAATTGGGAATGACATAAATGAGTTTGCAGTTGGGCTGTGTTTTCAGAGCTTCTTCCAGAGCTGCCATATCCATACCATCATCCTCCAGCGGAATACCCACCAGATTTACGCCATAGGATTTAAAAGCATTCAGCGAACCGATGAAGCAGGGAGATTCGCAAATCAGTGTATCGCCCCGATTGAGCAGCACTTTACAGGTCAGCTCATTGGCTTGCTGTGCGCCGGAGGTGATAATCAGTTCGTCCTTGCCCTCACAGTAGGCATTTTCATGAGTGAGCCGTTCTTTCAGCAGCGTGCGCAGTGCCGGATATCCCTCGGTGATGCTGTACTGCATGGCAAGAACTGGCTCTTCCTGCAGCAGCTCCGCAGAGATTTTTGCAACCGCATCAGCCGGAAAGGCTTCCGGAGCAGGATTGCCTGCGGCAAAGGAAATGACATCGGGCATGCTGGTGAATTTTAAAATTTCACGAATGGCTGACGGCTGCAAGGCAGAAACGTTTTCAGAAAATTGAAATTGCATGGTTCTCTATATCCTTTCTGTTAAAAATCAATAGAAGCAGGACGCTTTTTGCCGGACAGGGGCTGCAATGCGTCCATCTTCATTATTATAGCACATATTTTCCGATTCAGCAACATAAATTTTAGAGAAATTGAAATAAAATCTGCCGGAAATGATTTTACAGGATATTTGCGGCGGTGAAAGGGAGGGGTTCTTCCTGAAAAAACAGACATTTTTCAAAGGCTCTGTCATTTTGATGATATCAGCAGCTGTTGCCAAGGTGTTTGGAGCCTTGTTCAAAATTCCGCTGACCAATCTGTTGGGCGGCATTGGCATGGGATATTTCAGCTGTGCATATGGACTGTTTCTGCCGATATATGCTTTGTCGGTAACGGGGCTTTCTGCGGCGGTTGCAAAAACGGTGGCGCAGGATGCTGCATGGGGAAACTGGCGGAATGTACGGCGCATCCGGCGTACCGCACGGATACTCTTTGCCGGACTTGGTGCATTGCTGACCGTGGTGATCTGGGTGACAGCACGACCCTTTGCGCTGTATGCAGCAGGGGATGGCAACGCCTATTATGCGGTGCTGATGATTGCTCCCTCTGCTTTTCTGGGCTGTATGAGTGCTGTGGAACGGGGTTACTATGAGGGGTTACAGAACATGTATCCCACGGCTATGTCTCAGGCTGTGGAGTCTGCGGCAAAGGTTGTCATCGGACTTGCGCTCAGCAGCTGGGTGATGGCACATGAACAGCAGGTGCTGTTCTATTTTCCCTCCGGCACACAGATTCTCTCTGTAGCGGCTGCTGCTGCCGTATTGGGCGTTACCCTTTCCTCAGGAGCAGGTCTGCTCTATTTTCTGGTGCGGAATCTCTTTGGAGACGGCATCCGGAAAAAGGAACTTTGCAGCAGCGGCAAAACCGATTCTTTCCGTAAAATCACAAAGGAGCTTCTGCGTGTGATGATTCCCGTGGCACTTGGCTCCATTGCCACCACATTGACCTCTATCATTGATCTGTGTACGGTGATTCGCTGTTTTAGCTATGCACAGGAACATCATCCGGATGCACTGGCGCAGCGGTTTGGCAGTATGGCAGCAGAAGCATCCTTTCCGGCGTTTGTTTACGGTGCCTTTACGGGTATGGCTCTGACGGTGTTCAATCTGGTTCCCTCTGTGACCAACATGTTCGGGCGCAGTGCATTGCCCTGTGCTGCCCGTGCATGGGCAAAGGGACGCAGGGAGCCGCTCCGTGAGCAGGTGCGTTCCGTTACGCTTGCCACGGGATTGCTTGCGATTCCTTCCGGAATCGGGCTGTTTTTGCTTGCCGATCCGGTGATGCAGGTGCTTTACAGCGGCCATATGCAGGAAACTGTGGTAGCAGCGGAAGCCCTTCGTGCATTGGTTCCGGGTATGGTATTTCTCTGTATGACAACACCCTTGTTCAGTATTCTGCAAGGAATCGGCAGAGCAGATCTGCCGGTAAAGCTTATGCTGTGTGGGGTACTGGTAAAGCTTGCGGGCAATCTGCTGCTGATTCCCATTCCGGTAACCTCCGTCAGCGGTGCCGGCATTGCCACCAGTCTTTGCTATGCACTGATGCTGGTGCTGGCTGTGCATCATCTGCGAAAGGAACTGGGGGGGAAGCTTGGATTGCTGCGTGGGCTGGTTCCTGTTTTGTATGCCTCCTGTATGAGCGGTGCAGCGGCTTATCTGCTGGCATCGGTTCTGCGCAGCCAGGAAACAATCGTCCGATTGGCAGCAGCCATTGCAGGTGCTGTTGTTATGTATGGGCTTGTTTTATGGCTCATGGGGCATTCCAAAGGAAGTCTGCGGGATGCTTTGAGCATCCGCATGTAAAAAATATTCATGCAATTCACGCTTTGCTTATGGGACGTTACAGATTTCTCAAAAATTCAGTATTTGTATACTATTTGTTCACTAAATATTAAACAATAATGGAGCGTTTCGTTTTATAATAAAGGATATAGAACACTGCAAAAAGCAATTTGTGCAATTTGCAGCAAAAATGTACGAAACATGAAAATTGAAAGGATGAACGATCATGAAAATGGCAATGAAAAGTCAGTGGATGCGTATTGTAGCAGTTGCCGCAGCTGCTGCCTGCGCAGTTACTGCAACCGCGGTTGGCACAAACTTCCCCATGACAAAGGCTGATGCGGCAGA
>JBJERF010000072.1:0-19460 GCA_051882115.1 Ruminococcus sp.
TACAGATGTAAATGATTTTGATACACAGTGGGGCTGTATGGGACAAAGCCGTACACAAGTGAGTCCCTGTCAGCTGATGATGTGGCAGAGTGCCATTGCAAACCGCAGCAATTCTGTAACCATTCCCTATCTGATTTCTTATACACAGAATATGTTCGGTGATGAACGGAACCAAGCGGAAACCCAGTATGAATCGGCGGGATTTTCAGCAGATACTGCATCCTATATTCATGAAATTATGACTGCCAACGGAAATGCCAATTACAGCGGCATCGGTTATCGTGTGGGGGTAAAGAGTGGTACAGCGCAGGTAGACAATGGTGCCTCTGAGGATAGTCTGCTGGTTGGATTTGTAGATAATGAAATTCTGCCCATTGCATTTTGTGTTGTCATTGAAGACAATGCAGCAGGGAACCTATCAGCGGAATCCATTGTAGCCACCATGCTTCAGGCTCTTTGTCACTGATTCAAGAGCCAGCGTGCCGCTGGATCGTTTACCCCACCCCCGTTTCAGTTACTAAAAGCAGGAAGGCATCAGCCCCCTCCCACAAGGGAGGGGGGACGAACAAGACCGCTTCCCCTTATTGCAGCAATGCAGTTTGTTTCCCTGTTCTTTCTTCACGGAAATTCATTTGACAAGAAAGTCGAACCGTGGTATAATAAGATTATCTATTCAATTCAGAGCATTATCAAAATGATGTGCTACAATATGAAGGAGTTTGATTTTGATGAAGTGTATGTATTTGAAGCGGGCAATTGCTGCATTGTCAGCAGCAGTTATGGCGGTATCCTTTACAGCATGCGGCGGCAGTGAATCTGCTGAAAACAGTGCAGAGAAGTTTATTGTAGGCTTTGATGCTGAATTTCCGCCCTATGGCTATCAGGATGAAAACGGGGAGTATGTAGGGTTTGATCTGGATCTGGCAGCGGAGGTTTGTAAGCGGAACGATTGGGAGCTTGTAAAGCAGCCCATTGACTGGAATGCAAAGGATATGGAGCTGAATTCGGGCACCATCAGCTGTATCTGGAATGGTTTCACCATGAACGGACGAGAGGATGATTATGCATGGACAGAGCCTTATGTAGATAATAGTCAGGTGTTTGTTGTAAAGGCAGACAGCGGCATCACAACCTTTGCAGATCTTGCGGGTAAGGGCGTTGCTGTACAGACGGACTCCTCTGCTGAGGATGCACTGGAAGCGGAGGAAAATACAGATCTGACTGCATCTTTTAAAGAACTGGTTGTTGTCAGCGATTATAATACCGCATTTATGAATCTGGATTCCGGTGCAGTGGATGCAATTGCTATGGATATCGGTGTAGCAAAGTATCAGATGGAATCCCGTAACGGTTCCTATCTCATGCTGGATGAAATTCTTTCCGCCGAGCAGTATGCGGTAGGCTTTGCGCTGGATAATACGGAGCTGCGTGACAAGGTTCAGGCAACACTGGATGAAATGCGTGAGGATGGTACTTTTGAGAAGATTGCAGAAGAGTGGGAACTGAGTGATTCTGTGATTCTTGACTAATTGCGGAAGGAGCAGACCATGTCTTTTTTCGATATTCTATCGCAGCTGGGAGACAGCATGCTGCATTCCATCTGGATTTTTTTGCTGACACTTCTGTTTTCCATTCCGCTGGGTCTTTTGATTTGTATCGCACGGATGTATGCATGGAAGCCTTTGCAATGGCTGATGAAATTTTACATATCCGTTGTTCGGGGCACACCGTTGATGCTTCAGCTTCTGGTAATTTATTTCGGCCCATATTTTCTGTTCGGTTTGAAGCTTACAACATCCTATCGTTTCTGGGCGGTTATTCTTGCATTTTCGCTCAATTATGCTGCCTATTTTGCGGAAATTTTCCGCAGCGGCATTCAGTCCATTCCTGTGGGGCAGCATGAAGCAGCCTATATTCTGGGATATGGGCGGTTTCAGAAGTTTCTGCGCATCATCACCCCCCAGATGTTCAAGCGTGTCTTGCCGGCAGTGACCAATGAATCCATCACACTGGTTAAGGATACTTCACTTGCCTTTGCCATTTCCTATATTGAACTGTTTACAGAGGCATCGATGATTGCAGCTGCGGAAACCTCCATGCTGCCATATCTGGTTGCTGCGATTTTCTACTATGTGCTGAATTTAGTGGTTGCAGGTATTATGTCTCTGCTGGAAAAGCGCATGAGTTATTATAAGATATAGGAGGTGCCTTATGAATTATCTGGAAGTCAGTCATCTGAAAAAACGGTTTGGCAAGACAGATGTGCTTCACGATCTTTCTTTCTCTGTTCGGAAAGGGGAGGTTGTCTCAATTATCGGGCCTTCCGGTTCGGGAAAGTCAACGCTTCTGCGCTGCTGCACCTTTCTGGAAACCATTTCCGGCGGGCAGATTTCCTATATGGGAAAAAGTGCGGTTCAGACCGCAGAAAACGGAAAGCTGATCTATGCTCCGAAATCAGAATTCAAGGAAATACAGCATTATTTTGGCTTGGTTTTTCAGAATTTCAATTTGTTTCCCCATTATTCCGTACTGCGGAATATTGTAGAACCTCAGCGTTTGATTCTGAAAAAGAGCAAGGAAGCGGCTGAGAAAACAGCCATGCAGTTGCTGGAAAAGGTGGGTCTTGCTGACAAGGCGAAGGCGTATCCCTGTGAGCTTTCCGGCGGTCAGCAGCAGCGAGTTGCCATTGTTCGTGCACTTGCCATGGAACCCTCCATTCTTTTCTTTGATGAACCGACTTCAGCACTGGATCCGGAGCTGACAGGGGAGATTCTTGCAGTCATTCGCCTGCTTGCCGATGACCATATGACCATGGTGATTGTAACCCATGAAATGAGCTTTGCAAAAGCAATTTCTGATCGTGTGATTTTTATGGCAGATGGATATATTGTGGAAGAGGGAACGCCGGAGCAAGTGTTTGAGCATCCGGAAAAGGAACGTACCCGTCAATTTTTGGCGCACTATCATTAAAAATCAAAGGGGCTGTTGCAAATTTGCAGCAGCCCCTTTGGTATAAAAGTTTTTTTGCGCCGCTTTTTTCTCAAAAAAAGCGGTCGAGGGGTCAAGGGGGCGAGAAGCCCCCTTGTCGCCGTCCCCAGACGGCGAAACCAGCGTACCGCTGGACCGTCTACCCCACCCCCTTTTTAGTTTCTGAAATCGGGAAGGAATTAACCCCCTCCCACAAGGGAGGGGGGAGAACAAATTATAGAAGTTTTCGGTCAAGCCTTTCTCAAAAGGCTTGCAGGGTCCAGGGACAGCGTCCCTGGTCGCCGTCCGCAGACGGCGAAACTATCATGCTTTTACGCTTCTTGAATGGTCAGCATTGTACCGATGAAGACCGGCAGTGCAGTTTCAGTATCCACAATGCAGTATACAAACGGTCGGTTGAGTATGACGATTTTATCTATGGGCATGCAAGCAGTATCATTGCATATGATTACTGTTGCCGCCCCAGCTTTGGTTCCGTTTTCATCCACATCAATATGTGTCTTGTGCAGGACATCGCTGATAAATAAAAGTCCGGTTTTCGTTTTTGCCATATTGGAGAAATCCGCTGTAGGATAAAACGCACCGGGCATTCCCATATCAGCCAGTGTTTCATTCAGATTTATGTCATAGTCACAGCTGAATTTCGGCAGTCCGGCCATTACGGGTATTTCTACAGGATTGGCAAGTGTATCATGAAGTGACTCCGGCGTCAATCCGTTCAGATATTCCGTCACTGAAATGCCTTCCTTGGGCAACAGTGCTGCAAAGGCATATCGTCCGCCTTCGTAATATTTGAGAAAACCGGTGGCATTTTCATCTTCCAGGTAAAATGATTCATCTGAATGCATCATTTGCACAGTTTGTGCTGTGCCATCATAGGCAGTGAATATTCCGTCTGGCATCTGATTTTCTTCATAGGGATCCATCCATTTTGCATCGAACGTCACCGCATTGATGAGGCACATGACCGTATAAGGCTCCAGCTTGTCAATCATTTTCGGAATCATGTAATCTGTATTTTTGCCGATCCATGCATTGATATCCCGTACAGTACTTTCATCAAAGGGTGCAGAGTAAGCTGCGGCATTGTAATAATCGGCATTGGTTTGCAGGAAGTCCTCGGAAACCTGAATACGTTCTGCATCATCCCGATACCAGATGGAGTTGGCTGTCAGCAGCTTACAAGAATCTGTATCCGGCTGAGATGTACGTTGTGTGTACAGATAGGCATTTAAATTTTCAATGGGGATTCCGCCCAATGTTTTTTCCATTTCTGCCTTTGTTTCCCCATTTGCCCCGTTTGCAGTCATGGCAAGTGCCTGCATGACGGAGTAAGGAGAAATGAGTGTATTTGTGTTTTCCTCAGCTGTATTTTGCAGCAGGGAGAGTGTAAATTCTGTTTGTGACAGAACAAAGGTTTCATCTGCTTCCGCACCTTCTACAGGCTGCGACAGAATATTGGCAGCAAGATCCTCTGCTTGGAATGAGATGCCCAGCTCCATCAAATTCTGTTTTAATATGGACAGATCGAATGTATTTACCATTCCATCCTGATTCAGATCGGCAGCCTGCCATTGTTCCGGAGTAAATGTTTTCAGGCTCAGCAAGCCTCTTTGCATCAGCACCGCATCTGAAATGCTCAATGTTCCGTCCAGATTGATGTCTCCCGTCATACCTGAAGCCGTTGCATGCCATATGGGCATACCAGTAATGCTCAGTACGGTTGCAGATAATGCTGCAATCCACTTTTGTTTCATCATAGTAATACGCCTCCTAATGTACTTTTCATCAGTAAGAATTTTTTCGATGTGGATGTTCTTTACTCTATTTAACGGAGGCAGAACGGAAAATTGCGGTCAAAATTGTAAAAATATTGTAAACATCAGAAAAGCACCGCCTTTTCTTTTCAGAATGAGGGGTGCTTTTGAGGAAAATTATTTTTTTATACATACAGCGTCCAGTGCACGTAAAAACAAAGCATGCATTTCCGGATGGCTTTTGATGATGCGTATGGGTTTCATGCGATTGTCTGTAAAGCAGTGAGCAGATGTAGCTGCGGCGCACAGCTTATCCGTCTGGTGATTATAAATTTCATAGGCAATTTTCAGCTTGAAACCATTATAGTCTGTTATTTTTGTAACGATGCAGAACGTATCGCCGTAAGTCATAGAGTTTCTGTACTGACAAGTCACATCCAGAACAGGAAGCATGATACCGGAAGCCTCGATTTGGTCATAGGGAATGCCGACTTTTTTCATAAAGTCCGTGCGTGCTTCCTCCATCCATCGGATGTAATTGGTGTGACTGACCACATTCATTCGGTCGGTTTCATAGTAGAAAATACTTCTGCAATAGGGGGTAATCTGCATGACCGTTCATCCTTTCTTTATGCCTATTCATTGGATGCAACACCTGCATGGACTGTTTCAACCGGCTGTCCCAATTCCAGAAAATACTTATCCAAGTGATGATGGTATTCTCTCTGGAAGGTTTCATCGGTCTTTTTCAGATCATGCAGATATGCATGAATGTCCTGTTTTTCGTCAATTTCAATCAGACATCCGGCAATATTGGAGCAGTGATCGGAAACCCGTTCAATATTGGTCAGCAAATCCTGATAAATATAGCCCAGCTCCACGGTGCAGGCATTATTTTGCAAACGTTTGATGTGGCGGTTTTTCAGTTCAATATTCAGCGTATCAATTACTTCTTCAAGGGGTTCCACCTGATGAGCCAGATTGAGATTATCATCTTTAAAAGCATCAAATGCCAGATTGATTGTCTGCGTGAGCGCATCGGTCAGCACACGGATTTCACGCACTGCATCGCTTGAAAAATGGATGCCCTTGTCATGAATTTCTTTTGCAGACTGCATGAGATTCAATGCATGGTCGCCAATTCTTTCAAAATTTCCGATACAGTGCAGCATTTTGGAAACCGTTTTGCTATCGGCAGAGGAGATGCTGTGTTTGGAAATGCGCACCAGATATGCATTCAGCTTGTCCTCATAGGTGTCAATTTCATGTTCCATCTGACTAATGGATTCGGCCTCATGCTCATCGTAACGGAACTGAAGAGCAATCGATTTCAGAATGGTATTTCTTGAAAGCTCAGCCATTCTGACAGTGGTAGAACGGCAGGCTTCAATAGCAACAGCTGGGGTATTCAGCAAACGCTCGTCCAACAGAATATTTTCTTCTTTTTCCTCGTCCTTTTCCCGGATGAGCTTGTAAGCCAGCTTTTCCAGGAGCTTTGAAAACGGCAGAAGAATCAATGTTGTCAGCACATTGAAGACAGTATGCACAACAGCGATACCCATATGATCAATGGCCATATCCGTAAAGGTAAAACCAATGAGCCAATCGCACAGCAGATAAATGGGCAGGATGAGCAGTGTACCGATACAGTTGAAGCTGACATGAATCACAGCCACTCGTCTTGCGTTGCGATTGACGCCGATGCTGGAAATCAGTGCTGTCACACAGGTACCGATATTTTGACCCATAATAATGGGAATGGACATACCATAGGTCAGCTGTCCGGTCATAGAGATTGCCTGCAAAATACCAACAGAGGCAGATGAGCTCTGGATGATACAGGTGATAATCGCACCAGCAGCCACGCCGAGAATCGGATTCTGGAATGCGGTCAGCAGACTGGCAAATGCTTCCGATTCTTTGAGGGGTGCGACGGAATTGCTCATGAAAGTCATACCTGTGAAAAGGATGGCAAAGCCAGTAAGAATCCGTCCGATGTCTTTTGTTTTCATATGCTTTGCGGCCATAATCATAATGACACCAATCAGTGCAAGAATCGGTGCAAATGAATCCGGCTTCAAAAGCTTCATGAATGTGTTGTCACCATCGATTCCGGAAAGCGTCAGCAGCCATGCCGTAATGGTTGTACCGATATTGGAACCAAACAGGACACCGATGGTCTGACTTAGCTGCATAATGCCGGAGTTTACCAGTCCCACCAGCATAACCGTTACTGCGGAGGAGGATTGAATTGCCATGGTAATCCCCACGCCCAGAACAAGACTTTTGAAAGGATTCGAGGTCATTTTTCGGAGAATGCCCTCCAGCTTGCTGCCAGCAAGCTTTTCCAATCCGGCAGACATTACATTCATGCCATACAGGAAGAATGCCAGACCGCCCAGCAGTGTAATAATTGAAAAAATATCCATCCTATGCACTCCTTTTACGTTTTTTTACATTTGCATAACCACATGTATTATACTGCATGATTGTAAAACGGCCGCACAATCACTGTAAAATCCATGTAAAATTTAAAGGCACGGATTTTTTACAGAATCCCCATCATTGGATTGAATTTCCATAGGGAGGCGGACTGTAATCGTTGTGCCTTTTTTCAGATCGCTGCTGAGTGCAATGGTTCCTTTCTGGTATTCCACAATATGCTTTACAATGGAAAGACCCAGACCCGTTCCGCCCCGTTCTTTGGAACGACTTTTATCGACACGATAAAAGCGTTCAAAAATTCTGCTTTGTGCTGCGGCGGGAATGCCGATTCCATTATCCTGAACGCAGAGTACAGCGAATTTGTCCTCTGATTGTATGGAAACCCGTACCCATCCGCCGGGATTGTTATATTTGACAGCATTGTCAATCAGATTGATGAGCAGTTCCTGAATGTAGTTTTCATTCCCCATGATGCATACATCTGCGCATTCAGCAATCAGCTGTATCTGATTTTGCTGTGCTTTATCAGAAAGCATACGAATGACTTCCTCTGCAACGGCATGCAGGTCTACCGGCGTCCATTGTGTTTCAACATGCTCCTCAATTTCAGACAGGCGAATGATATCATTCATCAGAAACAGCAGCCGTTCGCTTTCCCGTTGAATCATTGCCCCGTATTTTTTCACATCCTCCGGATCCTGAATCATACCGCTGCCGAACATTTCTCCAAAGCCTTTAATCACAGTAAGCGGTGTTTTCAGTTCATGGGAAACATTGGCTGTAAATTCTTTTCGGATTTTTTCTGCCTTTACTGCATCTGTAACATCAATCAGAAGGATAATGGTGCCATTCTGATCCGTCAGAGTCACTCGTCGGATGTAGGCACGATAATCCTGTCCGTTGATATTCAGAAGCTGTCGGGCAGTACCGTCCTTTTTGGTCATGCGCAGCACATCCAGAAAGGGCTTGTAATCGGTCAGCGTGAAAATAGAATGTGTTTCCAGCAGGGAACGGTCTATTTTCAGCAGTTCCACTGCGCTGTCATTGGCAAGCCGGATTTTGTCGCAATCATCCAGAATCAGAATGCTTTCGGTCATATGCTTCTGAATCAATTGAATGATATCCTGCTTTTTTTGAAGATTTTGCTCCAGACGTTCCTTTTTTCTTTGCAGTGCAACCAGTTTCTTTTGCAGATGCTGTCGTTCTTTGTGCATCTGCACTTTATAGCTTTGGCAGCGTATGGAAAGTGCAATGGCAGCGATCAATAACAGCAGACAAATTGCAATAAAAAAATGCATGGCTATGCTCCCTTGTGCTGTTTACAGCAGTTTATATCCGTATCCTCGTACAGTCTGAATCAGATCCGTACAATTTACGGCATCCAGCTTCTGACGCAGTGTTTTTATATGTGCGTCAACGGTTCGTGTTTCCCCTTCATATTGAAAGCCCCAAACCTTTTCCAGCAGACGATCCCGTGAAATGGCACTGCCCCGATGCTTGGCAAGATAGGAAAGCAGTTCAAATTCCTTGAATGTCAGAATGACCTCCTGTTCGCCGCAGAATACACATCTGCGCTCCGTATCAATGGTCAGCTTGCCCACGGACAATACAGAAGCAGCTGCGCCTGTTGAACCTCCTGTGCGCCGAAGCACCGCCTTAATACGGGAAAGCAGCTCCATAATGCCGAATGGTTTGGTGATATAGTCATCTGCACCGGCTTCCAGCCCAGTTACTTTGTCAATTTCGCTGGACTTTGCGGTCAGCATAATGACCGGAATTTCCTGAAAGCCCGGATTTGCTTTTAATTTTTTTAAGAGTGTAATGCCATCCTCTCCCGGCAGCATGATGTCCAATAGAATCAGCTGGGGAGTCATTTTTCCCAGAGCTTCAAATAATGCATTGCCCTGATCGAATCCGGTTACTTCATAGCCTCCGGATTTCAATGCACAGGCAATCAATTCACGGATACCGCTGTCATCTTCCACACAGTAAATCTTTGTCACAATGATCCCATCCTTCTATAAATTCTACCCTATTATCATAGCATAATTCATGTTTCAGGTCAAGACAAATGCAAACCTTTCACATGGCATACTTTTCAGGGGGGGGAAGCGACATCGCATAAAAAAAGACGATTCTCCTGTAAACAGCAGAGTCGTCTTTATGCAAAATCAAAGTATTTTCATCATGGTAACATGGGGACACATCACAGAACCTTGGAAAGAAATTCCTGAAGTCTGGGATTCTTTGGATTTTTGAAAAATTCTTCGGGCTTGTTTTCCTCCATAATTTTCCCCTCGTCCATGAATACAACACGGGAAGCCACTTCACGGGCGAAGCCCATTTCATGGGTGACAACGACCATGGTCATTCCGTCCGAAGCCAGTTCACGCATCAGTTCCAGAACTTCGCCGACCATTTCGGGATCCAGAGCAGAAGTAGGCTCATCAAACAGCATAACATCCGGATTCATTGCCAGTGAACGTGCAATGGCAATACGCTGTTTCTGACCGCCGGACAGCTGATGGGGGTATTGATCTGCCTTATCGGAAAGACCGACCTTTTTCAGCAGTTGATCTGCTTTTTCATCTGCCTCCGCCTGCGTCATGATTTTGAGCTTTACGGGTGAAAGGGTGATATTTTTCCGAATGGTCAGATGGGGAAACAGGTGAAAATGCTGAAAAACCATGCCCATTTTTTCACGCACGGTATAAAGCTGGCGATCGGACATAGCAGTCAGATCCTGTCCTTCGAACCAGATGGTACCGGACGATGGCGTTTCCAGACGATTCAGGCAGCGCAGAAAGGTACTTTTTCCGGAACCGGACGGTCCGATCATAACCACTTTTTCGCCTTTTTGAATGGTTGTGGTAATGCCTTTCAGAATATGTAAATCGCCAAAATATTTTTCTAATGCCTTAACCTCAATCACGATTCGCCAGTCTCCTCTCTAATTTTGTTACCAATGCACTGAGAATCATGACCATGACCAGATAAATCACTGCCACTGCGATCAAAGGCAGGAAAGCCTCGTAGGTATCGCTTCGGATAATATCTCCGCCTTTTGTCAGATCGTTCAGTGCAATGTAACCGGATACAGAGGTTTCTTTCAGCAAAACGATAAATTCATTGGCCAAAGCAGGCAGCACATTTTTAAATGCCTGGGGAATGATAATCAGAATCATGGTTTTGCGGTAGTTGAGTCCCAGACTCATACCTGCTTCAAACTGACCGTTATCGATGGACATAATACCGGATCGAACGATTTCGGCCACATATGCCGCAGAATTCAAACCAAATGCCAGCACTGCAACCAACATCTTATCAATATTCACAGAAGCGAAAATGACAAAATAGATAATCAGCAGCTGTACAACAACAGGTGTTCCCCGGATTACCGTCAGATAGATCTTTGCCAGTATATTCAGAAATCGGAATTTTCCGGTTTTATCATGGGTCGCACGAATGATTGCAATCAGAAATCCCAGCACCATACCGAGAATCACAGCAAAAAGGGTGATCAGCAGCGTGGTTTTCAGACCGTTGACCAGATACATCCAACGGTTTTCTTCAATAAAGGTGTCGTGAAATTTCTGTGCAAATTCCTGTAAAAAATTCACAATACAAGCTCCTCTCCGGTTATCAGTCCTTGCGAACGATAATCACCTGTGTAGAGGTAGCGTAGCCCTGTGTAAAGGAAACATTTTTCAGACGATCCTCTGTTACAGACAAACCGGCAACGCCTACATCTGCTTTTCCGGAGTCCACAGCAGCAATAATCGAATCAAATGCCATATTTTCAATTTGCAGCTCCATACCCAGAACATCGCATACTGCAAGCATCATATCCACATCCACGCCGACAACCTCGCCGTTCTCCATGCTCTCATAGGGAGGAAATTCTGCATTGGTTGCCATAATGAGTGTACCCTGATCACGGGTAACGCTTTCATCCGGTACATAGGATACCTGATCTGCTTCATCGCCAATCCAGTGAGAAACGATTTCCTCCAGTGTGCCGTCCTCCTTCAGCTGTGTCAGTGCAGCATCCAGTTTTTCGCCCAGTTCATCATTTCCCTTCTTATAGGCAATGGCATATTCTTCTTCTACAAACGGGTCGTCCAGAATCTGAAGGGTATCATTTTTCTCCACGAATACCTTTGCCGGTTCGCTGTCAATAATTACAGCATCCACCTTGCCCTGTTTCAGAGCCTGAATGGCATCTGCGCCCTTATTGTACGGTTCAACCGTTGCATCCTCAATTTCATCCGATGCATAGATATAGCCGGTTGTACCCAGCTGTACACCAATGGTTTTTCCGGCAAGATCATCTGCGCAGAAAACTGTATTGGGTGCAGGGCCGCCGCATCCTGTGAGAGCAGTACAGAGCAGTAAGCCTGCGGTAAACAATGCAATTTGATTCTTCATACGAAACATCCCTTTCAAAAGTAAATTCTATTGTATGCAGTTTCTATTATAATCAAATTCGACATGAAATACAAGTGTTTTTTATGAACGGAAGGGAACCGTCAAAAAGCAGTGTTTTCCATGCATTTCAGCATTTGTCCGCAAAGAGTGAAACGAGCTGCTGCCGGTTCACATCTACCAGCCCATGGGTTGTCATTTTCAGCGAAGGAATCACAGGCAGGCTGACAAATGCCATATTCATAAAAGGTTCGATTGTCCGGGGAACCCCCAGCTGATAAACGGCCTGTCGAATCTGTTCATTTTGCTCTGCGACAATTTTTGCAGAAGAAAGGCTCATCAGTCCGCCCATGGGCAAGGGCATTTTTGCAAGCACCTCACCGTCTTTGACAACGGCATTTCCGCCGCCCATGATACAAACGGTGTTTGCGGCGGCAGCCATATCCTCTTCATTGGTGCCGATTACAATCAGATTGTGTGCATCATGGGATACAGAGGATGCAATGGCACCGCTTTTCATACGGATTCCTGTAATAAAGCCAAGTCCCTTATGACCTGTATGATGATGCCGTTCTATAACAGCGAGCTTCAGGATATCCCGCTTGAGGTCTATTCCATTGTGTACAGACCATTCCATTTCTGTCTGCCATTCTTCTGTCAGAAGCTGTCCCTGAACGAGCCGGATTACACGGCATAGATTGCTCTGAGGCGTTATCAGGAAATCCTCCGGCAGAAGACGGGGCAAATCAAAGGAACTGAGTACATTTTTCATCAGAGGTTCAGGAATATCCGGCTTGTCAAAAGGACATGTACAGCCGTTCTCTGCCACTTTCTGACCATGATGGTATACATCACAAATCTGTACGGTGTCCAGATCGTTCAGTACGAGAAGATCGGCTGTATAGCCGGGGGCAATTGCGCCGATGTTCTGCAAACCAAAGCATTGAGCCGCCTGAATGGTAGCCATCTGGATGCCTGTTATAACAGACTTTCCGGCAGCCGCTGCCAGACGGATGATATGGTCAATATGGCCGCTGCTGAGCAAATCAGCCGGATGGCGGTCATCTGTCACCAGCAGGCATCGGTGAGAAAAGGGCGCATCAAACAGCGGCAGCAGATCCATGAGATTGCGTGCGGCTGTTCCCTGACGAATCATGACCCATTGTCCTTTTCGGATGCGTTCCATGGCTTCCTCTGCGGAGGAGCATTCATGGTCATCATGAATACCGGCAGCAATATATTGATCCAGTGCCTTTCCGGTCAGCAGCGGTGCATGACCATCGACCGGTTTTCCCAGACGGCGTGCATCTTTGATTTTCCGGAGTACCTTTTCATCCCGCATCAGTACACCGGGATAATTCATCATTTCACCAAGCCCAAGCACACGGGGATGTGCATAAAACGGAAGCAGGTCTTCCGCTTCCAGAACAGCACCGGTTTCATCAAATGGGGTTGCCGGCACACAGGAGGGGAGCATCATATATACGGTCAAAGGAATGTTCTCACTGGATGCCAGCATAAAGCGCAGACCATCCGTGCCGCAGACGTTGGCAATTTCATGGGGATCGGCTACAATGGATGTGGTGCCGTGAGCAACACAGACACGAGCCAGCTCTGTTGGCAGAAGCATGGTGCTTTCTATGTGCATATGACCGTCAATAAAGCCCGGACAGATATATTTTCCGGATACATCCTCTGTTATGTCTGCCTCCTCATCCTCGTATGCACCTACGCCCAAAATGATTTCATCCTCCAGCAGAACATTTTTCTGCTCAATCTCGCCGGTAAATACATTGACAATGAGGCCGTTTTTCAAAAGTCGTTTCATTCCAGTTTTTCCTCATTCTTCAAAAAGTGATGCCGTCTGTTTTAAAAATTGTACAATCGGAATATGCTGCGGACAGTGCTTTTCACACTGTCTGCATCCGATGCAGTCAGAGGCTTTTCCATATTTTTGAGACAGATTCTCATAATATACGCCCTGCACGGTAAAATCTTTTTTGATTTCCTGTTTTTCAGCATTGTACAGCGCAAAGTAATCCGGAATGGGGATATTTTTCGGGCAGCCGTCCACGCAGTAACGACAGGCTGTACAGGGAATCGCAATAGAATCGTTGATGATGTCTGCCACCTGCATACACAGTGCCGTTTCTGCGTCGTTCAAGGGCTGAAAATGCTCCATATATCCTGTATTATCCAGCAGCTGCTCCATATTGCTCATGCCGCTGAGTACCATCATAACGCCTTCATGGCTGGCAGCAAAGCGAACCGCCCATGAGGGTACAGACATTTCCGGTGCATGTTCCTTGAAAAGCTGTTCTGCACGAGGGGGAACCTTTGCAAGGGTGCCGCCCTTAACCGGTTCCATGACGATGATTTTCTTGCCGTGCTTTCGTGCTGTTTCGTAACATTTCCGGGATTGTACGCTTTCGTTTTCCCAGTCCAGATAATTGATTTGCAGCTGGACAAAATCCACCTCCGGATGTGCTGTCAGGATTTCATCCAGCAAAGCCGCATCATCATGATAGGAAAAGCCGATTTCCTTTGCCAGCCCCACTTTTTTCTTCTGCGCGGCAAAGGCAAATGCATCCAGACGCTCTGCAATTTCATAGTGAATAACGTTCAGATTGTGCAGCAGATAGTAATCAAAATAACCGGCACCGGTTTTGGTGAGCTGTTCATTGAAAATGCGTTCCATATCGGCTTCTTCTTTGAGAAACATGGTGGGCAGCTTGGATGCAATCTGATACTGGTGACGGGGATGCCGATCTACCAGTACTTCTTTCAGTATATTTTCGCTGTGAAAGTCGTGGTACATATATGCCGTATCGAAATAGGTAAATCCACGCGCAAGGAAGGTATCCACCATCCGGCACAGCTGTTCCTTATCCACATTTGTCTGATCGTTTGCATCCAGCAGCGGAAGACGCATAAATCCGAATCCTAATTTTTTCATGCCTGTATTTCCTTTCTGAGAGCTTCTCGTTTTGCTTTTATGGCTGTAAAGGCAGCCTGTAAATCGGTAATGCCGCAGACAGTCTGTTCCATGGGACAAAGCCCCGTTCCCTTTCGGTTGATGATTTGTTCCGTCATGGTGTCATAGGAAAAGGGAATATGATGGGCAGATAAGACTGCCGCTGCTGACTGACTGAGTACCTGTGCATGGAGTGCCGTCACGCCAGCCAGTACAAAAAGCATAGCGGCAGCTTTCCCAACGATTTTGTCGGCAGCAGAAAAGCCTTTTAGATTGTAACCATTTTCCATAAAATCGACCATGGGTGCAATGCCGGATGCGGTGCTTGTATAAGTACATGTACCTTTGCACAGTACGCAGGTATATGAGCCGCTGTCCAACAGCTGTTTTGCATGTTCCAGATCAGTCATAGAATTTCTTCAGTCCCTCCAGATGTTCACGCAGCATAGGAATCAGTGCCCACTGGAGCAGAATTCCAAAAAGTCCGGCGGTAATGAATGTATAGGCAGAAGCGGCAGTCAGTTCCGTATTGCCGAAGAGATAAACGGCAGCCAGAACAGCCGCAGCACGTGCAGCACGTCCGGCAAGCTGTGTCAGAATCAATTTCAGGAAGCTGTTCATAGAACATTTGGAAAGGAGACCGGAAACCAATCCATATACGCCCAGCTCCAATACAAGGAAGGGCAGCAAAGCAGCCGTCGGCATGCCGGATATGGCGAAGCTGACCAGAGGGCTGAGCATACCGGAGAGAATACCCACTACAGGGCCGCCCAGAAATCCGGCTAAGATTACGGGAATGTGCATGGGCAGAAGAGCACTTCCCACAGCGGCACCTGTACCGGACAACGTACCGATTGCATGAAAAATCTGGGGGAGAAGAACGCCGGCTGCTACTGCAAGGAGTGCAGTCAGGGCTTTTGCGAAAATTCTTTTTTTGTTTTCTGTGATTGTGTTTTGCATCAGTAAAACCTCCTGAATATAAATTGTATTATAAATAGTATAGTATCGTTCATAGCAGCAGAACTGAACGATTGATTTTATTATACACCATAACGGAAAAAAAAGAAAGGACTTTTTGAAAAAAAGCAGCGTATCCTATCACGGATTCAGGAAAGCCGCTCTGCAAGCAGTGCATGGAAGCATATTTCACACAGCCGAACGCATTTTTTACAGTTTATTGAATATAGTACGCATAAATAACAGCTAAATAATATCTGAAATATGTACAATTACCAATCATGTAAAAAAAACGACCGATTATGCACGAACCCACAATTTCAGAAAAAATTATGATAGAATATAACCAGAGCAATTCGAGGGAACTCGCCTTTCAGAATATGCTCGCAGCTGTTGCTCTGATTGGGAGAAACAGATGTTGTCTTGTGTTCGATCGTGCGGCTTGCGGCATCAGGTGCGCACGGTCAGTGCAAGGCAAAGCTTAAAATATGTATGCGATTTCTTGATAAATGTATACATATTGCACAAATGAGATGTTTATTTGTTATGCAAAAGAGATATTTTTTCATAAACCTATTGACATATTTTAGGAAAAAGCGTATAATACAAGTAGAAAGTGAACATAAATATTTACTTGTACCAATGGATGAAATATAGAAATAGGTTAATGAAAGCAATATAAAACAAATTATGCTGATATTTCAGCGAATCTTGAAAGGATGATTATAATGAAAACAATCAAAAAACTGACGGCATCCGTTCTCGCAGTTGCAAGCGCAGCTGCAATGACAGCTACAATGGCTCCTGCTTTTGCGTATGAGGATACTGCTGCTGCACAGGCTGCTTTTATCAATTCGTATGCAAATGAAAAGGCAAAGGTTATTGCTGCTTATTGCCTTGAAGATGGTCTTTCTATGGAAGAAACGGCATCTTTGCTGGAAGACTATCTCGCTGTTGAGGAGCAAAACAATGGTGTCAGTCTGGCAAGCGCAACATCTCCTGACTATTATAATAATAGTGCACTTTCAGGAGCTCCGCATCGTTTAGCGGCTATTGTGAGAAATACTACTGTATCGCTCAACGAGCTTATTTGTTTCACATTTAACCGTAATGTTGTGTCATATGCTGGTTCATCTTCCTTGTGCGGAATATATAATAACAGCAGCACTACATTAATGACTTATAATACACCCGGTGATGAAAATAGCATCAATTCTCTTTTAGTTTCAACCACAACCAGTACTACTGGAGCAGAAGTAGCAATAAAATATTCACTCGATGTTTCTGGTGCTACCAGTGAAAGCAACCTATATGGTTCAATCACAATGACTGATTCGTCTGGTCATGGATACATGGAATATGCAACCTATGTTCTGGGTGATGTCAATCATGATGGTCAGGTAACGGATGTAGATGAACACGATGTTCTGGAGTTTATAGTAGAATTGCGTGATGATTTTACATATTCTTATCTTGATTATAAAACATACTATGCCGCTGTAAATATGCTTGCTGCGGATGCAAATGAGGACGGCATTATTTCAATGGCAGATGTAAACAAAATCAAGAGTTGGGAAGAATAAAACAATATAAAGGAAACACGATTATGAAGAATTGGAAAAAAATAGCTGCACTGCTTCAAAGCTGTGTGTTGCTTATCGCAGTGTCTCCCAATGTATTTGCTGCGGAAGAAGCTGTAACTTCCGGTACTTTAAATGATGGTGCGCAGACATGGGAATACGCAGACGGAGAACTACGTTTTTCCGGAATAGGAGACCTTGCCATAAACGATATTGATCCCTCGTTGCCGTTTCATGGAAATGAACTGCTTCCTTGGTATTCATATGCAAACGAAATTGAGACAATTGTTTTTTCTGATGGCATAACAGGTGCAGGCTTTTTCCATGCACTTGTGGGTGATGTGTATCCAAATTTGAAGGAAGTTTATTTTGGAGAAAGTTTCGGAACTGTATGCACCTGTGGTCGTTGCTCATTTGCGGTTCTTTTGGAGCTTTCAGGAACCAATGGAAGCATTCAGTATTATGCGCCGCAATATTCCGCATCAGAATATTATATGAGATATTACGGTTATGAAAATCATCTTATATATACCGGCGTTGCAGAAGATCCGTATATAAAGCTCAGCGCAGAATGCAGCACGAACTCGCATTATGAGTGCGATGAAGAGAACCGAACGCTTTCTTTTTATGGAAGTGCTGTACAAGCCAGTACAACAGAGGCTATGCGTTTAATTGGACGGTACGATAAAGTATATATTGACCGTGAAATTACTTTTTTGGAAGGTCATGGATATGACTTATTTCAAGGCGGTTTTCTTTCTGATGCTTCCGTGCCTATGCTGTATTGCTATCCGGAGTTTGGAGATCTCGACTGGCTTCAGAAAATATTGGGTGCAGAGCTTAAAGTCGTTAATCTGGAAAACGGAGACGTGGACAAGAACGGCACCGTTGAGCTGTTTGATGTAACGCAGATGCTTCAACAATATGCTTCTGAAGCGGCAGGTGTTGAATTCAATCCCAATGGAGTGTATAATGAATATAATGCAGATGTGGATCGGGATGACCAGGTTTCACTTCAGGACGCATCATTCACATTGACATATTACGCACAAGCCGCAGCTGGACTGAATCCGGACTGGGGAGATATTCTGTACCAATAATGTGCATTTCATATATCTTCTATCCAAAACAGGCGGCTGTGTACAATAAACGCAGCCGCTTGCTGCATAAATATAAACCCATTATTTTAAGGAGGAATTTTTTATGAAAAAAACAACATTACGTGCCCTTGCAATTGCACTGAGTACAGTGCTTGCTGCCAGTGCTCTGCCAATGAGTACATTTGCAGAAGATGCGGAGACAAGCTTCCATGTTGAGTGGAATCTGCGTATAACAGAAACACGTGAAAACACCGTCTATATTGACCCCGCAGAGCTGGAGAACGGTGATTATACGTTCAATGCGGCTTTGTACATGAATTCAGAGGACGATGTTCCAGCCGGTATTAAATTTTGTGATGCAAGATGGGATGGTTATGATGCAAACGGTGCGCCTACAGGTCTGATTCGGTTTACCAATCTTTCCGGCATGCGTGACCCGAACGAAACGATGAACAGGGATTATACATTGGAGGATCTGAATCCGGATGGCACCATCGGTACAACTGATTTTGTTGCGGCATATGTCCCCACCTGCTTTTCACATTTGATTGAACGGAATGGTGTGAATAAAATTCATTCGACTTGGCTCAGCCTTTTGAATGATTATGCTGCATCATTTGATTCAACAACGATTTACTCGGCTGGTCCATATAAGGTTACATTTAAGACAGATGACGGCATTGAGTATGTCTGTGATGTAACATGGGATGAAAAGACGGGTACAGCTACAACGGTTCAGACCTTTGAAGAATATACACGCTACAGTATACCGCAGCAGCTTGTGATTGAAGACTATGATCCTACGATTCCGGAAGGTGAACCCATCCCGTCCAGCAGTCGCTCTATAACGGCACATAATATGGGACAGACTGCGTATAACTGGCTGGGCGGAAAGTCGGACGCTTTCCCCTTTACTACTTTCGACGTTGTAATCGATGCTGATACACCGGAAGGTGTATATTATGTGGGATTTGACAACGGCAGTTCTAACCGTCGTAATTACATCGGCGTCAAAGTCGATGAATCAGGGTGGTATGAAGATGTTTATCCGGAAAATCTGGCACCGGATGCACTGGATGAAAACGGTGATCCATTAACCATGCCAGTAACAGGCAACATTGTGAGCAGAGTGAATGATACGGAAAACTGGCTGAAAATTGTTGTAGGCAATCCGGAAGCAGCAGAAGCTGAGGAAACATCCGGTGATGTGAACATGGATGGAACAGTAGATATA
>JBJERF010000073.1:0-19397 GCA_051882115.1 Ruminococcus sp.
CCGTGGTATTTCAATGCAGGAGCCAGCGTACCGCTGGACCGTCTACCCCACCCCCTTTTCAGTTTCTGAAATCGGAAAGGCATCACCCCCCTCCCACTGGGGAGGGGGGGAAAGGTTGCTGCAAGTTCAAAAGGTATAAAAGTTTTCGGTCAAGCCTTTCTCAAAAGGCTTGCAGGGTCCAGGGACAGCGTCCCTGGTCGCCGTCCGCAGACGGCGAAACCAGCGTACCGCTGGATCGTCTACCCCACCCCCTTATTTGTTACTGAAAACGGATAGGCATCAACCCCTCCCACAAGGGAGGGGGGAAGGGAATGAGAAAAAGCGACAGCTTTTTCGAGGGTTATTCCCCGCAGTGCGGGGAAATGTCCCGAAGGGACAAAGGGGACGGCGCCGTGGGCGGCGGACAAGACCGCTTCCCCTTGTTCCAGCGATGCAGTTTGTATCCCTTGAAAATGTTCCGGTGGAACATTTTCAACGAAAAAAGGAAATGCTGTAGTGCTGTAGCCTTAGATTTCAACATTGAATTTTTGGTGGAAAAGGGGAGCGTACTTGAAGAATCCACAAAAATTCACCAATAAGAACCAATTTTTCAACATACCGCCGCCGAAATCACGGAAATCTGGTCGAAAAAATGTTGAAAACATCGAGAAAACCACTTGCATTTTCAACAAAAGTGTGTTATACTATTATTAAGAGTAGCTGCATGAGGAGGAAAAAACGGAATGCAGCTTTTTCTGTCCATAAACCACATACGCTGGAGGCAGAAGCGCAGCTTGCCGAAAGAATGATATGATGTTATTTTAATCGTAAAGGAGACAAAGACTATGAATTCATTTGAAGATGTCTTCGCTCGTGTGAAAGAATACTGTCTGACGAAAGGAGGACTGTCAGAAGTAGCCGTGAAGCTGTGGATCGGATCCCTGCATCCCATCAAGCTCAGCGGTTCGGTAGCAGCTTTTTCAGTACAGTCCGATTTTCAGCGGAACATCGTGCTGCAAAATTATGAAGAATTGCTGAAGCAGGCATTTGAAGAGATCTTAGGATTTCCAGTAGAGCTGGTGATTCAGGTGATCGAACCGACGGATGATTATCCCAGCACAGAGCCGAGCAGCTCTTCTCCGAAAAATGCAGAGGAAATAGACAAACGGCATGCCTCACTGGAAAAATCTCTGGAGGGAGCCAATTATGAATATACTTTCTCGACATTTATCGTAGGACGCTCCAATGAATTTGCCTATGCAGCCTGCACGGCAGTGGCAAAGGAGCCGGGGAAGAATTACAATCCGCTGTTTGTATACGGGCCATCGGGGCTGGGAAAGACGCACCTGATGCATGCCATTGCCCATGAGGTAAAGCAGAATCATCCGGAATACAACATCATTTATGTGACCAGTGAAGAATTCGGAAACGATCTGATCCGGGGCATCAATGAGAACAATATGGTGAGCTTTCATGAAAAATACCGTTCGGCAGATGTGCTGCTGATTGATGATATTCAGTTTTTCAGCAACAAGGACCGGATGCAGGAGGAATTTTTCCATACATTCAATAAGCTTCATGCAGAGGGCAAGCAGATTGTGATCACATCGGACAAGCCGCCCAGAGAGCTGAAAACGCTGGAGGATCGTATTCGCACACGATTTGAATGGGGACTGATTACAGATATCACCACACCGGATTTTGAGACAAGAATTGCGATTATCCGGCGGAAAGCGGAGCTTTTGGATCTGGTAATACCGGATGATGTATCAGAATTCATTGCAAACCGTCTGAAATCCAACATTCGTCAGCTGGAGGGAGCGGTCAAGAAGCTGAAAGCCCTGAAGCATCTGGCAGGGTCACCGCCCTCTATTTCCATGGCGCAGAGTGTGATTAAGGATATTCTGAATGATGACCAGCCCATTCCCATCACGGTAGAAAAGATAATTATTGAAGTGGCAGATGTATATGGCGTGACACCGGAGGAAATCCGCAGCAGCAAGCGTTCCAGCCAGATTTCAACGGCTCGGAAGGTAGCTGTTTATGTGGTGCGTGAAATCACCCAAATGCCGCTTCAGTCCATTGGTACAGAATTCGGGGGACGGGATCATTCCACCATTGTATATGCCATCAACAACATTGAAGCGGGCATGAAGCGTGACAGCAATCTGAACCAGCTGGTCAATGACATTATCAAAAACATCCGGGACAAGAGCCGGGCATAAACGCCCTTTTCCAAAATTCCACATGCTTTCCGCAGGATTCAACACGCTTTTCAACAGACTGTTGAAAACGCAGTTGAAACTTTTTCCGGCGGATTTTCGGGGCATGCAGTACAGGCTTTCATCCGGAGCGATCCGTATTCCACAATTTTCCGCCCTACACTTTTCCACTTTTCCGGCAGGCGTATGAGCTGAGAGGCGATTTTTCCACCGGCAGCTCCACATTTTTTTCACTTCAACTCCCCAAACTTTCAACTTTTCAAAATGAAATTTAACCTCCAACTTTCCCACAATTTCCCCACAAAACTCAAAATGAAAACTTTTACAGGATTTCAGGGGATTTTCTGCCGGTTCAACACATTCAACACATCTACTACTACTACGAATCTCTTTTCTTCTTTCTATTCTATAAAAAAGCACCATCCGGAAAAGCATTCCCCACCGTCTGTGGAAAACGGATTTTCAGCCAGACCTGCATTCCACCATGCAGTGTCAGAAAGGAACCAATGATTATGATGAAATTTATCTGCGACAAGCAGTCTTTATATGATGCCGTTGTACATGTATCCAAGGGTATCGCCCAGCGGTCGACCATAGCGGCACTGGAAGGAATCAAAGTTCGTCTGAGTCCGGACAATCTGGAGCTGACGGGATATGATCTGGAATTCGGCATACAGAAAAATCTGGAGGTAGAAACAGAGGACAGCGGTTCATTTGTATTGAATGCACGGCTGCTGAGCGAAGCCGTCCGTCGTTTTTCGGGGCAGCAGGTACGTATTGAAGTGGATGACAATTTAAATGTAGGCATGTACTGTGAAGCAACAGAATTTCACATTTCAGCCATGTCAGCGGAGGAATATCCGGATTTGCCGGATATGAACATGAGTGAAGGGCTTCACATAGAGCAGCCGATTCTGAAGACCATGATCAACCAGACCAGTTATGCCACAGCGGTGAATGAAACGAAGCCGGTTCTGACGGGAGAGCTGTTTGAATGCAGAGAGAACCAGCTGAGTGTGGTTGCCATTGACGGATATCGTCTTGCCATCCGGAATGAAAATGCGGATACACGGGATCCGATGCAGTTTGTTGTACCGAAGCGCACGGTTACGGAGGTAGCCAATATGCTGCGGGACGATGCAGAGGAGCCTTGTGTTATATCTGTAAGCCGGAGTCATATTGTATTTGAGTTTGAGGGATATATTGTATTTTCCCGTTTGCTGGAGGGAGAATTCCACAATTACAGAAGCAGCATACCAGCGGCTTTTGAAACGGAGGTTGTGGTAAAGACGGGTGATCTGATTCGTTGTCTGGAACGCTGTTCGCTTTTGATCAACAGTAAGTTCAATGCACCGATTCGATGTCAGTTCAGCGGCAGCAGTTTAAATGTACGCTGCAAAACGGGCATAGGGGAGATCAATGATACGATACCTGTGCAGATCAGCGGGCCGGATGTAAAAATCGGATTGAACAATCGGTTTATGCTGGAAGCGATTCGGGCAAGCGATTGTGACCAGATCAAGATTCAGATGACGGGGGGCAATCGGGTTGTAAAGATTGTGCCCATGCAGGGGGAGAGCTTTATTTTCCTGCTGATGCCCATACAAATAAAATAACCAGCGTACCGCTGGACCGTCTACCCCACCAGCGTGCCGCTGGACCGTCTACCCCACCCCCGTTTCAGTTACTGAAAGCAGAAAGGCATCAGCCCCCTCCCACAAGGGAGGGGGGGAAAACAATTATAAAAGTTTTTTTGCACCGCTTTTTTCTCAAAAAAAGCGGTCGGGGGGTCAAGGGGGCGAGAAGCCCCCTTGCTGTCACATGTAAAATGGATGATACAGACGAGAAACAGCTGATTCCGCTGAGAAAAATGGTATGGTTTCCAGCTATGTACATTTAGAAAGTCATGTTTGAGCGATGGAAAAAAGTGAGCAGCGGAATCAGTGACAGAGCAAGAGCGGAGCGCAGCGACAAATCTTGCGGACGGTGCGAGTCTTGCCAGATTCAGGGGATTCCGCCATCCGAACCTCGGCAGCATTTTTCAGAAAAATTGCTGCACCAAAAGAATTTTATAAGGAGAGTCTATGAGAGAAGTTCCAATCCGAACAGAATATATCAAGCTGGATGCTTTGCTGAAATATGCAGCCCTATGCGAAACCGGCGGTATGGCAAAAGAAGTGATTCAGCAGGGAGAAGTTCTGGTCAATGATGCCGTATGCACCATGCGAGGCAAAAAAATCCGTCCGGGGGATACTGTCACCTTTGCCGGTGAAAGCATCCGTGTGATTGCCAACCCATGAGACTGACCCGAATACAGATTGACGGCTTCAAAAACCTGTCAGCAATCGATTTCATACCAGATAAGGGCTACAATATCATTGTAGGGGAAAATGCACAGGGAAAAACGAATCTGCTGGAAGCCCTGTGGCTGTTTACCGGCTGCCGGAGCTTCCGTGGAACGAAGGAACGGGATTACCTGAGCTTTTCGGGCAAGCCTTTAAAGCTTACCGTCCGGTTTTATGACGGCAGAAGAGAACAGGAGCTTGTCTGTGAAATGGCACCCCAGAACCGGGAGAAAAAAATCACCTGCAATGGCGTGCCGGTTCGTCAGACCAGTCAGCTTTTCGGGCTGTATCACTGCGTTGCCTTTACGCCGGAAGATACGGAACTGATTACCGGGGGGCCGGATGTGCGCAGAAGCTTTATTGATCTGTGCTTTTCCCAGCTGCATCAGAGAGGCGTTTCTTTTGTGCGGCGGTATCAGCTGATTCTTTCTCAGCGCAATGCTATGCTGAAGCAGCATCTGCCCCTGAGTCAGACCGCCTGTATGCTGGATATATGGGATCGGCAGCTTGCGGCAGTGGGTACCTATATCGCACTGCGCCGTCAGTCCTACACACAAAAGCTGGAGACTGCCTGTAAGACACTGTACAGCCGGATCTCATCCGGAGCAGAGGAAATCCGTGCCGCCTATAAAAGTCAGATTTTCGGGAAAAATCCCCAGCTTCCGCCGGAGCCGACCCAGGAGCTGGAAGAGCAGTATTATCAGAAGCTGGTACGGGCACGGGAACAGGACAGCGAGCTGGGTTTTACCACCTGCGGTGTGCACCGGGATGATATAGAGCTGCAAATCAACGGGGTCAGTGCCCGTGAATATGGTTCACAGGGGCAGAAAAAAAGCTTTGCCCTTGCCCTGAAGCTGGCGCAGGCGCAGCTGTACGGCATATCCCGACGGGAAACCCCTGTCATTCTGCTGGATGATGTGATGGGGGAGCTGGACAGAAATCGTCAGGAGGTGGTGTATACCATCATCCGGGACATGCAGGTATTCATCACCACCTGTCACGATGAGGTGTTGATACCGTCACTTTCCGGGTGCCGTGTTTTGTTGAAACAGGGACATGCGCTGCATGCACCGGAGGCGGAAAAGGACGGAAATCTTGAAAAAAATGGTTTTTCCACAGAGTGTTGAAAACGTTGTGGAAAGACTGTACAGAAGTGTTGAGAACACACACAGCAGCCATTGGAAGGAATGGTTGCTGAAGCAATAGGAGGATAAAGAACATGATAGAAGCACAGAGACCCAGCGCAGAGAACTATGATGAAAATCAGATACAGGTTCTCGAAGGACTGGAAGCAGTCCGGAAGCGTCCGGGTATGTATATCGGCTCAACAGGGTCGAAGGGGCTGCATCATCTTGTATACGAAATTGTAGACAATTCGATTGATGAGGCACTGGCAGGCTTCTGTACGGAAATTCACGTAGAGATTCTGCCGGAGGATGTCATTCGGGTTTCGGATAACGGCAGAGGCATTCCGGTGGGCATTCATCCCAAGGAAGGGATTTCTGCGGCAACGGTGGTCTATACGGTTTTGCATGCAGGAGGCAAGTTCGGGGGCGGCGGTTATAAGGTATCCGGCGGTCTTCATGGCGTAGGCGCATCCGTTGTCAATGCTCTGTCCGAGTGGCTGGAGCTGACCGTCAAGGACGGCAGTCATATACACTTCCAGCGTTTTGAACGGGGCAATTACAGCGAGGAACTGAAAATCATCGGTGATACCAAAGAAACCGGTACGACGGTCATGTTCAAGGCAGACCCTGAAATATTTGAAAGCACGGTTTATGAGTATGAGGTTTTGCTCAAGCGTCTGCGTGAGCAGGCGTTTCTGAATGCAGGCATCCGGATTATTTTTTCGGATAAGCGCAATCCTGCGGAAATTTCCACAGAGGAGCTGTATTATGAAGGCGGCATCCGTCATTTTGTGGAGCATCTGCACAAGGTGCGGGGTGTAACGCCCTTGTCCGAAGAGGTGATTTATTTTTCCGGTATGGACGGGGACTCCTTCGCAGAAATTGCCATGCAGTACAATGACAGCTACAATGAGCTGGTCATTTCTTTTGCCAATAACATTCATACGGTGGATGGCGGTACCCATGAGGTTGGTTTTAAAAATGCGCTGACGAAGGTCATCAATGAATATGGCAGGAAGATGAATCTCCTCAAGGACGGCGTAAAGCTGCTGGGAGATGATGTCCGGGAGGGACTGACTGCCGTTATTTCTGTAAAGCTGACGGAATGTGAATTTGAAGGACAGACGAAGGGTCGTCTGGGCAATCCCCATGTAAAGCCCTTTATTGAGAAGCTGGTTACAGAAAAGCTTATGGACTATCTGGATGAAAATCCGGCAGTTGCACGGAGTATTTTTGAAAAGAGTCTGTCTGCCCAGAAGGCAAGAGAGGCTGCTAAGAAGGCAAGGGATCTGACCCGCCGTAAATCTGCCATGGAGAGTGCAAGTCTGCCGGGCAAATTGGCAGACTGTTCGGAAAAGGGTGTGGATGGAACAGAAATCTACATCGTAGAGGGTGACTCCGCAGGAGGTTCTGCCAAGGAGGGACGGGATCGCCGTTATCAGGCTATTCTGCCCCTTTGGGGAAAGATGCTGAACGTGGAAAAAGCCCGTATTGACAAGGTATACGGCAATGAAAAGCTCATGCCGGTGGTAACTGCACTGGGCACATCCATTGGTGAGGATTTTGACCTGAGCAAGCTTCGCTACGGCAAGGTGATTATTATGGCGGATGCCGATGTAGACGGTTCCCATATCCGAACCCTGCTGCTGACCTTTTTCTTCCGTTTTATGCGTCCCCTCATTACCAACGGCAATATTTATCTTGCACAGCCTCCGCTGTTCAAGGTATCCAAGGGAAAGAAGTTCCGGTATGCATTTGATGAAGCGGAGCGGGATCGGTTGATTGAGGAGTTTCAGAATACGGACAAGAGCAATGCAAAAATTGAAGTGCAGCGGTATAAAGGTCTGGGTGAAATGAGCGCAGAGCAGCTGTGGGAGACGACCATGAATCCGGAGACTCGTTCCATGATCCGTGTGGATCTGGAGGATGCAGAACGTGCAGATGAAGTGTTTACGGTGCTCATGGGAGATAAGGTTGCGCCCCGCCGTGAATTTATTGAAACCAATGCACGGTATGTTCAGAATCTGGACATTTAAGGAGGCAGCTCGTATGACAGAAAAGAACGAAGTGCAGGAAACAGAGATGCCGGCAGTATGTACGCCATCGGCGGACAATGAAGAGAAGCGTCTTCTGATTCCTGAAACCAGTCCCTTTCAGATTCCCTATGAGATGTACCGCAGTGCCTACAAGGCTTATCAGAGGCGGTTTGTATATCCGAGAAATCGTATCTTGCAGCTGATTCTGCTGCTGCTGAGTGTAGATTTTGCCTATCATGGTGCAAAAAATCCGGAGCAGCCGGTGAGTTTTGTGCTGCTGTTGGTATGTCTGGCGATGATTGGGATTTTGTGGTATAATCCACGGAAGATGCGGCGCAACGTTATGGATGTGGTGCGTGAAATGCAGGGGGACCGATACTGCTTTCAGATGGATTCAGAAAAGGTTGCTTTCCGGATGCTTCCGGAGGTGACGGACGAAGAGACAGACCCGATACCGGAGCAGCCGCCCACGGAGCTTTATTATACCAAGGAGCTGTATGTGGCAGAGCAGGAGGAATTTTTTCTGATTTGTCAGGGAAAGCAGCGGTTCTATATTCTGCCGAAGCATGCACTGTATGATAATCAGGCGGAAATTGTACGCCGGACATTTGAAGAAAAGCTGGGGCACAGATTCCGCAGCAAAATTTAAAGGTGAACACACATGAATGAAAATAATGAAAACATGGAAACAAAACTGGAGAATCGGGACGGAAAAATTGTACCGGTAGAGATCAGCACGGAGGTACAGCAGTCCTTCCTGCAATACGCCATGTCGGTCATTGTGTCAAGAGCACTGCCGGATGTACGTGACGGTCTGAAGCCGGTACACCGACGGATTCTCTATACAATGTATGAAAAGAACCTGACGCCGGATAAGCCGTATCATAAGTGTGCGGATACGGTAGGCTCCGTGCTGGGAAGCTATCATCCCCATGGTGATGCTTCGGTATATGATGCATTGGTACGTCTGGCACAGCCCTTTTCCATGCGGTATATGCTGGTGGATGGTCAGGGTAACTTCGGTTCTGTAGACGGAGATCCGCCTGCTGCATACCGATACACGGAAGCCAGAATGTCCAAAATTGCGCTGGAGATGCTGACGGATATTCACAAGGAGACCGTGCCTTTCATGCCCAACTATGATGAGCGTCTGAAAGAGCCGGCCGTGCTGCCCTCCCGTTATCCGAATCTTCTGGTGAATGGTTCTATTGGTATTGCCGTTGGTATGGCAACGAACATACCGCCCCATAATCTGAGGGAGGTCATTTCTGCCATTGAACTGCTGATGGATGAGCCGGACTGTACGGTAGATGATCTGATGACACGGATTCAGGGGCCGGATTTTCCTACAGGCGGTATCATCATGGGAAAGGCAGGCATACGTGCAGCCTATACCACCGGCAGAGGAAAAATCACCCTTCGGAGCCGTGTGGATTTTGAAAAAGTCCGGGGCAGAGATGCGATTATTGTCACAGAGATTCCCTATATGGTGAACAAGGCACGTCTGGTAGAGAGTATTGCTGCACTTGCCAAGGAAAAGCGTGTAGAGGGCATTGCGCATATTCAGGATGAATCCAGCCGTGAAGGCATGCGGATTGTCATTGAGCTGAAGAAGGATACCAATGCTGAAATCGTTCTCAATAAGCTTTACAGCTATACCCAGCTTCAGGATACAGTAGGTGTGATTATGCTGGCACTGGTGAACGGAGAGCCGAAGATATTGTCTCTCAAGCAGATGCTGGAGCATTATCTGCATTTTCAGATGGAGGTCATTACCAACCGTACCAAATATGATCTGGAAAAAGCAAAGAAGCGTGCCCATATCTTACAGGGCTTTGTGGTTGCCATTGACTATATTGATGAGGTCATTGCCATTCTGCGGAGCAGCAAGACCATACCGGAAGGCAAGCAGCGTCTGATGGAACGGTTTAAAGAAGCCGATATGTCGGATTTGCTGGATCATGCAGAATATGATATGGAAAAGTATCATCTGGAGCATCAGATGGGTCTGAGTGAAGAACAGGCAGATGCCATTGTTCAGATGCGTCTGGGACAGCTCACCGGTATGGAACGGAAAAAGGTAACGGATGAACTGTATGACATTACAAAGAAAATCTCTGAATATCTGGATATTCTGGCAGATGAGAAGCTGGTGATGGATATCATCCGTACAGATTTGCATGAAATTGCACGAAAGTTTCAGGATGAACGCCGTACACAGATTGAAAGTGTCTGCGGCGAGGTAGAAATTGAGGATCTGATTCCGGTGACAGACTGTGTGGTGACTTATACCAACAGCGGCTATATGAAGCGGATGCCGGTAGAAACCTATAAGCTTCAGCGGCGAGGCGGACGTGGCGTCAACGGTATGAAACAGCGTGAAGAGGATTATGTAAGTGAAATGTTCATCAGTTCCTCTCACGATCATATTCTGTTTATCAGCAACAAGGGCATTGTGTATAAGCTCAAGTGCTATGAGATTCCTGAGGGCGGAAAGAATGCCAAGGGATTTAATATTGTCAATCTGATTACCATGGGTGAGGATGAAAAGGTGGCGGCAATGCTGCATACTTCAGATTTCGGGGAAGGAAAGTATGTGAATATTGTCACCAAGCGCGGCAAAATCAAGAGAACAGAACTGTCTGCTTATCGGAATGTGCGTAAGAACGGACTCATTGCCATTGGTCTGGATGAGGGTGATGAAATTGCCGGTGTCGTTCTGACAGAAGGTGAGGATCATCTGTTTATTGCAACGAAAAACGGCATGATTCTGCGTACATCAGAAACGGGTGTACGTCCCATGAGCCGCAGTGCCCATGGTGTCAAGGCCATTGCATTGCGTGAAGGCGATGAAGTGGTTGCGATTGCAAGGGAACGTAAAAACGCTGATCTGCTGACAATTACCACTCAAGGCTATGGCCGGCGCAGTTCAGCGGAAGAATACCGTATACAGAACCGGGGCGGCTATGGTCTGACCAATTATAAGACAGATACAGAACGGGGCGATGTCTGCGGCATTCGTATGGTCGATCCGGAGGAGGATATTATTCTGATTTCCAGTGATGGTGTCATCATTCGTGTACGCTGTGCAGACATTCGTATTATGGGCAGAACTGCCAAAGGTGTGCGCACCATGAAGGTAACAGCCGGCAATACGGTTGTGGCATTTACCAGCGCAGAGCATGATGATACGGTTGAGACTGCATCGGTTGAGGAGCTTCCATCGGAGGCTGAGGATGCAGCAGACGAGTCTGCTTCTGCTCAGGAAGAATAAAAACTGTAATCCAGTAAAATCGGGTACCGGCTGTATGCATGCCGGCAGCCCGTTTTTGCGTTCCATGGAAGGAGGCGATGAGATGCAGCAGGAAAAAAAACAATGGCTGCCTATGATCCTGATGATTGGAATCGGCTTGTTTTTGCATCTGTTTCATTGGGTAATTTATGAGGTGGTGGCTTTTTCCTACGGGATGATTTTTTTCACACCGCTTCTGCTGTGTTTGTGCTATCATGGCTTTCAGACGGATTGTGAAGCCTCTTTCGGATACAGCCGAAAGATGGTCTTTTTCGGTACTGTGCTGATTCCCTTACTGACAGCACTTCTTGTGTCCGGTATTGTATTTGTGACCCATCCTCATCTCGGTTTATATACCAGCAATGGTGCCCTAACAGGTAGTCTGCCTGAGCTGGTGGGGCTTTATGCCGGTCGGACGATGCTTTCCGGTATATATGTTCTGATTTTTTCTGTGATCGATATTCCGCTTCTGTATTGGCAGGACAGAAGACGCCAAGAAAAGGAGAGTGTCCGTCTGACAGAAACAGATCGGGCTGAAAAGCAGGTTGCTCCGTTACCTGTACATGCATCAGAAGCAGAGGAGGAACAGTCTGTATGAAAATGCTTCTCTTGATTGCGCTGCTGTTCCTCCTTGTTTTACTGGCTGATCTTTTCATAGAGCGGTTTTTATTGCTGACACGCTGTGAGATAATACCACTGAAAGAACTGCCCCGGGAATTTGACGGATTGCGTATTCTGCAAATATCCGATCTGCATCATCGTACATTCGGCAAGGACAATAGCCGGATTATTCAGCGTGTACGGAAAATAAAACCGGATCTTATCGCCATTACAGGTGATCTGATTTCACGGGATCAGCGTGATTTTACTGCTATAGGACGCTTTTGTAAAAATCTCACGGATGTTGCACCGGTTTATTTTGCATTGGGCAATCATGAGCTGGATCTTCCAGCCAAGGTGCAGGAAACTTATCTTAAAACTTTACAGGGTGCAGGCGTTATTGTGCTGCAAAATACTTCCCGCCTACTGAAAAAGGGGAAGGGAATTCTTTCCTTGACCGGTACAACACTGGATACGAGTGTTTATCGTGATGCACACTTTCGTTATGATCATTTGAATCCGTTTTCTAAAGAAGAATTGGTTCAGTTGATCGGTGAACGTCAAAGGTGTACGGTTCTGCTTGCACATAATCCGCTCATTGCTCAAGTATATGCGGACTGGCATGCAGATCTGGTGCTGTCCGGCCATGTGCATGGAGGTGTTGTACAGCTGCCTTTTATAGGTGGTGTACTTTCTCCTGAAAGAAAGTTCTTTCCTCGTTATTCCAAGGGCTTGTATAGAATCGGATGTACAAAACTATATGTTTCAGCGGGTCTTGGAAAGCTTCGGCTTTGGAATCCGCCGGAGATTCATTTGCTGACATTGCGTATAGAACTGTGAAATAGAAACATTTTTATCTGTTCGGATAAAAATGTTCCACGTGGAACATTTTGCAATGGTATAATGTTTCAGGTGGAGCTTTTTTATGGCTTGCTTGAATGAATTTGACACAGAGACATGCTCATTAAAATTGTTTCACGTGGAACAATTTTAATGGGTCACAGAGTCTGTAAAATATCTGTTTTTCCTGATTTGTTCATCTTTTATTGACCTATGAAAAATCGTTTTGGAATTTTTCAATCGTCTGATGAGAATATCAATGACAAAACCAGCTATCAGACAGACTTTGATGAGCATCTGTGTATTTCCACGTGAAACATTTCCAAATATATGTTTCACGTGGAACATTTGAAAATGTAGAAATATAGGAGATGATAGAAAATGTATCATATGGGTTCATATGATGTGGCTGTGATCGGTGCAGGTCATGCCGGTGTAGAAGCTGCACTTGCAGCAGCCCGTCTGGGCTGTAAAACCGTATTGTTTACCATATCACTGGATCAGATTGCCAATATGCCTTGTAATCCATCCATTGGCGGTACGGCAAAGGGGCATCTTGTGCGAGAAATTGACGCTTTGGGTGGAGAAATGGGCAAGGCAGCGGATGCCTGCTTTATCCAAAGCAGAATGTTGAATCGGGGCAAGGGACCTGCTGTTTACAGCCTGCGTGTGCAGGCGGATCGTGTGCAGTATCATGCCTATATGAAGCGCATTTGTGAGCAAACGGAAAATCTATTTGTGAAACAGGCAGAAATTGCAGAGATTCTGACGGAAGCAGGATGTGTCTCTGGGGTTGTGACAAGTCTTGGCGCACAGTATGATGTAAAAGCAGCCATTATTGCCACGGGAACCTATCTGAACGGAAGAATTCACATTGGCACAGTATCCTATGAAAGCGGACCGGACAGTGCATTGCCCAGCCGTGCTTTGGCGGAGAGTCTGAAAAAGCTGAAGCTTCCGCTGCGTCGGTTTAAAACAGGGACACCCTGTCGTGTTCATCGGCGCAGTATCGATTTTGACCGTATGGAGCAGCAGAACGGGGATGATGACATTGTCCCCTTTTCTTTTGAAACGCCCTATGAGGGTCTTCAAAATCAGGTCAGCTGCTATATCACATATACCAATACCCAAACGCATGAGATCATCCGGAACAATCTGGATCGCTCTCCCATGTTTACCGGTCAGATTTCCGGAGTGGGGCCCCGTTATTGTCCGTCTATTGAGACAAAAATTGTTCGATTTGCCGATAAGGAACGGCATCAGCTGTTTGTAGAACCAATGGGTCTGGGTACAGATGAGTTCTATTTGCAGGGGATGTCTACTTCACTTCCGGAGGATGTACAGCAGGAATTTTTGCAGACCATTACTGGTCTGGAGCATGTGGAAATTATGCGTCCTGCCTACGCCATTGAGTATGACTGTATCGATCCGACCCAGCTTCGTGTAACACTGGAAACCAAGAAAATCAGTGGACTGTATGGTGCCGGTCAGTTCAATGGCAGCTCCGGATATGAAGAAGCCGCTGCACAGGGGCTTGTGGCAGGTGTGAATGCAGCTCTCAAGATTCTGGGGAAAAAGCCTATGATTCTGGATCGTGCAAGCTCTTATATCGGTACGTTGGTAGATGATCTGGTGACAAAGGGTTGCGAGGATCCATATCGGATGATGACATCAAGGAGCGAATACCGCCTGATTTTGCGTCAGGATAATGCGGATCAGCGGTTAATGCCCATGGGATATGAAATTGGACTGCTGCCGAAAAGCCGTTATGAGAAGATGTTGAAAAAGTATGCAGCAGTGGCTGAAGAACGCAAGCGTGTGGAAAAGAAGAATATGGCTCCTTCAGAGGCTTTAAACAGCTTTTTGATAGAAAAGGGGACTGCACCACTTTCAACGGGGTGTAAACTGGCAGATCTGATTCGTCGTCCACAATTAAACTATGAAATGTTGAAAGCATACGATCCGGAACGGCCCATGCTGGATCCGGTAATTGGTGAGCAAGTGGAAATTCAGATTAAATATGAGGGATATATTGAAAAGCAACTGGATCAAATTGACAGAATGCGAAAGCTGGAGGAAAAAACCTTGCCGGATGGGCTGGATTACACGCAAATACGGGGTCTTCGGTTGGAAGCGGCCGAGAAGCTGAATGCTCATCAGCCTTCTAATATTGGTCAGGCAAGCCGTATTTCCGGAGTTTCTCCGGCGGATATTTCCGTTCTGGTTGTCTGGGATTTGTCCAAAAGGGGGAAAAAAACACAATGAACACGGACTTTTCAACCATTCAAAAGCTGTTTGTGGAAAATGCATTCAGTCTGACGCAGGAACAGTATGATGCTTTTACGATTTACAGCACATTTTTGGTGGAATACAATCAAAAGGTAAATCTGACTGCTATTACAGAGCCGGAAGAAATATGGAAAAAGCATTTTCTGGACAGTGTGTATCCCTTACGTTATGTAGAAATTCCGGAAAATGCAGCAGTGATGGATGTAGGAACCGGTGCCGGTTTTCCCGGCGTGCCTATGGCTATTTATCGAAAAGATTTAAAAATTACCATGCTGGACAGCCTTCAGAAGCGGCTTGTTTTTTTAGAGCAGTTGGCAGAGAAAACGGGACTTTTATGGTGGCGTTGTGTTCATGGCCGTGCGGAGGATGTAGGAAATCAGTCTGAATTTCGGGAGCAATACGATGTGGTCACTGCACGTGCAGTGGCTGCTTTACCGGTGCTTTGTGAATATTGCATGCCCTTTGTGAAGGTTGGGGGATGCTTTCTGGCTCTGAAGGGACCGAATGAATCTTCAGCAGATGCCCGATATGCTATTTCTTTGCTGGGGGGAGTTGTGGAGGATGAAATTGTTTACTCCTTGGGCGATGAAGAGCGCAGACTGATTGTCATTCGAAAAATATCGCATACACCGACAAATTATCCTCGAAAAAGCAGTCGAATCAAACAGAAACCGCTGTCTCTATAGAAAGAATTCTTGCATAAATGGGAATTTTGCTGGATTTTGCGTTATTTTTCTCTGGTCTCTATTTCCGCAATCTGCTATAATAGGAGTATAGAGAAATATAGCTGCGACCAGAGGAGAGAACATTATGGCAGGAATTTTAACGTTTGAAAAGGAACAATCAGTCAACCGGGTTGTTGAGATTCATATATCTGAAATTTATCCCAATCCGAATCAGTATGGTATGAATCTTGCATCCATGAACCTTCAGCCTTTGGCAGAAAACATTGCCCGAAATGGTGTGCTGCAGCCGCTTACTGTTCGGCATACCGATGCAGGTTATGAACTGATTGCTGGTGTGCGCAGACTGTATGCTGCCAAGCTGGCAGGATTACAATCGGTACCCTGTACAATTATAGAACCCAATGCACGGAATACCGCCATTATGGCATTGGTAGAGGAAATTCAAAGGCAGAATCTGAATTTTTTTGAAGAAGCAGCCGCCATTGAAAAGCTGATTTCATTTTATGGCATGACGCAGGAAGATGCAGCAGCACGTCTGGGCAAGGCACAAAGCACCATTGCCAATAAACTGCGTCTGCTTCGGTTGACAGGTGAGGAACGGGAACTGATTATACAGCATCATCTGACGGAGCGGCATGCACGGGCATTGCTGCGGTTGGGTGCTCCGCAGGAGCGTATGTTGGTGTTGAATCAGGTAATCAAACAAGGCTTGAATGTAGAAAAGACAGAACTTGCTGTAGAAGAAATGATCGGACGGCATAAAAAACGGGAGCCTTATCGGAAACGAACTCGTTCCGTGCAGAATGTGCGTACTTTTGTGAATGCAATCAGCAAGGCAGTTGAGACTATGCAGTCTGCTGGAATTGGTGCTGATGCGCAGCGTATCCAGAACGAGGATTCTGTTGAATTCCGTATTCGCATTCCTTATCATGCGTCTTCTGATCATCCGGTTTCAAAGCGTTTCACTACATATCATTGAGGAAAGCAAATACATCTATAAAATGAGGGGGTGTTGCATCGGCATGGTTGCAGCAGCCCCTTTTTAAAATGAATTTGTCGGATAACCAGAATGCTGACGGATATCACAGGAATATTTTGTGTGTATCAAGGATCAGATGTGATGTACAGCATCAGGCTGTCCGTGCAATGTTGCTTTGTCGGTTGTTTAACAGGTCTAATGTTCCACGTGGAACAATGAAGCAAGGGTATATGATAAATGTTTCACGTGGAACATTTAACAGAAAATCTGAAAAAAACACATCGGGACGGAGAAAATGCTTTACAAGCGTGAAAAATCGTGCTATAATAAAAAAGAAAGGGGCGAGGCGATTGATCTATGCAGTAGGAAATCAAAAGGGCGGCGTTGGAAAAACAACGACAGTTGTGAATTTAGGCGCATGGCTTGGCTTTCACGGAAAGCGTGTATTGTGTATTGATATTGATCCGCAAGGCAATACAACCACTGGGTTTGGCATCAAAAAACGGGAACTGAGATGCTCTTCTTATGATGTGCTTGTAGGTAAGGCAAAGATTACAGATTGTATTCTGGAAACGCCTTTTACGGGTGTTTCTGTGCTGCCTGCAACGGATGATCTGGCGGGCTGTGAAATTGAACTGAGTCATGCGGAAAATCGTATGACCCGTCTGAAAATGCAGTTGCTGACCTGTAAGGAACAGTACGATATTGTGCTGATTGACTGTCCGCCGGCATTGGGTCTGCTGACATTGAATGGTCTCACAGCAGCGGATGAAGTGATCATTCCCATGCTGGCAGAATTTTATGCACTGGAGGGGCTCTCTCAACTGACCAACACATTGAAAGCAGTGAGAAGCAGCTTGAATCCTTCTTTGAAAATTGCCGGCATTTTATTTGTCATGTTTGATCCACGGCTGAATGTATCCCGACAGGTGGAAGCAGAAGTGGAAAAATATTTTCCGGGCAAAGTGTTTCAGACCAAGATTCCCCGGAATGTGCGTTTGTCAGAAGCTCCCAGTCATGGAAAGCCAGTACTTTATTATGATAAATCGTCCAAGGGTGCAGAAGCCTATGAAGAGCTTGGCTATGAACTTCTGAAGGAAGCACCGCCGAAAAAAGAAAAGAAGCTTTTTCTCTTTGGCAAGAAAAAAGAAAAGGAATAAAATCAGACAGAATCGGTTATCCATGGAATATAGATTCAGAAGTGTTCCGAGGAGGTCTAATATATAGAATCCGGTTCAGTTGAATAAGGAGGTGTTCCAATGGCAAAAGGTGGTTTGGGCAGTGGATTGGATTTTCTCTTTGATGACAATGCCGCAGATGTTCAGGTAAAGAAGACGGTGCGTCTGGCAGATCTTGAACCGAATCGTGCGCAGCCGAGAAAGAATTTCAGTGAAGAGTCTATAGCAGCATTGGCGGATTCCATTCAGCAATATGGAATTCTTCAGCCTATTTTGGTGCGGCCCATGGCGGGCAGTTATCAAATTGTAGCCGGTGAACGCCGCTGGAGAGCGGCAAGAATGCTGGGGCTGGATGAGGTTCCGGTGATTATCAAAGAGCTGTCTGATCTGGAGACGATGCAGATTGCGCTGATTGAGAATTTACAGCGTGAAAATCTGAATCCCATTGAAGAAGCCATGGGTTATCGGGATCTGATGGAGCAGTTCGGCATGACACAGGAAAGCGTAGCGAAAATGGTGGGGCGATCCAGAAGTGCGGTGGCCAATGCACTGCGATTGCTTCAGCTTCCGGAGGAAATTCAGGATATGCTGGAAAAAGGGCAGATTTCATCGGGTCATGCAAAGGGATTGCTTTCCATCAGCGGGGATAAGCTACGTTTGGATACAGCCCGAAAGGCGGCAAAGGGTATGCTGACCGTGCGTGCCATTGAGAAAATTGCAGCGGAAGAGGCAGAGGTGAAGCCGGAGCCTTTTGTAATGGATCCGGATACGGATTCCTATTTTAAGGAAATGGAGCTGAGTTTATCAGAGCGTCTGGGACGAGGCGTTTCTGTGAAATTTGGCCCACATAAAGGCACGCTGACACTGGATTTTTATAACAAAGATGACTTGTGCGCACTGGCGGACAAGCTGACTTGGTAAAATTATAAGCAGGAAGGACATAGAAACAATGATTGATATTAAATGGATTCGTACCAATCCGGAATTGGTAAAGGAGAATATCCGGAAGAAGTTTCAGGATGAAAAGCTGGAGTTGGTCGATGAGGTTGTCGAGCTGGACAGACAATTTCGTGAAACAAAGGTTGCCTGCGATGCACTGAGAAATCAAAGAAAGGTCATCAGTAAAAAAATTGGCGGTCTGATGGCACAGGGCAAGAAGGACGAGGCTGAAGCAGTCAAGGCAGAAGTGGCGGATCTGGGTGCACAGCTGACGGAGAAGGAAGCATTGGAGACAGAGCTGGAAGCAAAAATCCGGGAGATTATGCTGGTCATTCCGAATTTTATTGATGCATCTGTACCGATTGGTAAGGATGACAGTGAGAATGTGGAGGTAGAGCGTTTCGGCGAACCCGTTGTTCCGGACTATCCTGTTCCGTATCATGTAGATATTATGGAAAATCTGGGTGGTATTGATATTGATGCAGCCAGAAAGACCAGCGGAAATGGCTTTTATTATCTGTGCGGCGATATTGCGCGGCTGCACTCTTCTATTCTGGCTTATGCACGGGATTTTATGATAGACAAGGGTTTTCAGTATTATATTCCGCCCTTTATGATTCGCAGCAATGTTGTAACGGGTGTCATGAGCTTTGCAGAAATGGAAGGCATGATGTACAAGATTGAGGGCGAGGATTTGTATCTGATCGGTACCAGTGAGCATTCCATGATTGGCAAGTTCATTGATACCATTGTGCCGGAGGAAACGCTGCCCCAGTGTCTGACCAGCTATTCACCATGTTTCCGCAAGGAGGTTGGTGCACACGGCATTGAGGAGCGAGGCGTATATCGGATTCATCAGTTTGAAAAGCAGGAAATGATCGTTGT
>JBJERF010000074.1:0-19333 GCA_051882115.1 Ruminococcus sp.
GCTGTCCCTGGACCCTGCAAGCCTTTTGAGAAAGGCTTGACCGAAAACTTCTATATTTTCTTCAGTTGACGACATGGATCACTCGGGCGAAACATCCGGTGCTCTGAAATTTTTCTTTTCTCAGCCCTTGCCACGGAGGAAAAAATTTGCTATAATAAAAGAAGCGGATGTTCGCTGAATGCATTCAAAAGGAGGTACGTTATGAACGCTGACCCATATCCTGCCCGTCAGACCATGACAGCAGGACTGCTGCCTGATGTACAGGCGGTGCGACAACAATTGTAAAGGCAGCGGGCATAACTATGTCCTTACGGTTGCTGCCTTTACGGAAAGGTGGTAACCGTGATCGAATATTATAAGACTGTGGAAGGTAAGCTAAATCAGCTAAGCGGCATGGAGCCGGGCTGCTGGATTTCTGTGGTCGATCCTACTGCAAAGGAAATGAAAATGCTCATTGAGGACTATGGTCTGGACAGCGGATTTCTGAAATCTGCACTGGATGAAGAGGAGTCCTCCCGTGTGGAGCGTGAGGAAAATCAAACGCTGATTATTGTAGACACAGCTGTCTCGGAAATTGAGAAAAATGAAACCCTGAAATTCTATACCATGCCATTGGGTATTGTGATTATGGATCAGCAGGTGTTTACCATTTCCCTGAGAAACAGCAAGGTCGTGGATGATGTGATTGCCGGCCGGCTGCGGAATGTGCAGACCCAATTCCGGACACAGTTTGTGCTCCGGCTGATGATGCATATTACATCCACGTATCTGGTTTATCTGAAACAGATCGACAAAGCATCTGATGCGCTGGAACGTCAGCTCCATGGAGCTGTGAAGAACAAGCAGCTGTTTCAGATGATGGAACTGGAAAAATCGCTGGTCTATTTTACCACATCCTTGAAGTCCAACGATGTGACCGTGAACCGGATCCTGCGGGGCAGGGTCATCAAGCTCTATGAGGAGGATCAGGAGCTGCTGGAAGATGTGCTGACGGAGCTGAAACAGGCACAGGAGATGGCAAGCATTTATTCCGGCATTCTTGCAGGTATGGTAGATGCCTGCGGTTCCGTCATTTCCAACAATCTGAATATTGTTATGTGGCGTCTGACGACCGTCACCATTATACTTGCCATTCCTACCATGGTATATAGCTTTTATGGCATGAATACGACCGATCTGCCTTTTTCGGATTATACGCTGTTTCCCATGATTCTGTCTGTGGTGGCAACGGTCATAGCAGCGTTTTTTCTGTTTAAGTTCAATCGTTTCAATAATAAGCGGTAAAGCAAAACAGAAAAACGGCAGGCGTGTAATTGTCCTGCCGTTTCTTTCTTTTTCCGAAGTTATTCCTCTTCGTGTGCAGCTTCCGGAAGAGGCTGTACAATCAGCTGTACCTTGCTGACTGTCAGATTGTCTGCTTCCAGTACGGTGAAATGAAATCTGTCCCACTGTGCCGTTTCCCCCTTGGTGGGAATATAACCCAGCAGCTCTGTAATCCAGCCTCCCACAGATGTGGAAGCCGTTTCCGGCTGCTCTGCGGGAATATCTTCATCATCCAGTCCGTTGCACATGTCGCTGATGCTGAATGTGCCCTCTATGGTATATGTATGCGGTTCCGTTTTGACAAACTGATGGACAATTTCATCGCTTTCATCGTAGATATCGCCTACCAGCTCTTCCAGAATGTCCTCCAGTGTGACGATGCCCTTTGTACCGCCGTACTGGTCTACCACCACCGCCATGTGGGTTTTGGAATGCTGCATTTCATGGAGTACTTCGCTGATGCGCTTGGTGGCTGGGATGTAGATGACATCCTGTAAAATATCGTCCAGACTCTGGTGCATGCCATGAATCAGACGAAAGAACTCCTTGTTTGTGATGATGCCCACAATGTTATCCAGTGTTTTGTCATAAACGGGAAAACGTGAATAGTGGCTGGTGAGAAACAGGTCACGGATTTTATCCAGACTGGCATCACAGGGAACGCCTACGATTTTCACACGGGGAATCAGAATTTCATTGACCGTTGTTTCATCAAACTGTAAAGCAGAAATCACAAGGTCGCTTTCCTGCTGCTCCAGAACGCCTTCTTCTTCAATTTCATCAATGATGTACATCAGCTCGTCTTCTGTCACAGATGGTGCATCATCCTTGGATTTGAATACACGGGACAAAAGGTCAAAAAACTTGACAAAAGGTGTCATCACGATAATCAAACCAGACAGTGCAGATGCAAACAGGAGCGCAAGCTGTTCCGCATGAGATTTTGCGTAGGATTTGGGCAGCACTTCGCAGAAGGTCAGCACCAGCAGCGTCATAACTACAGTAGAAACAGCGGCACCGGCATCGCCTACCCACTGGGTGAATAATACGGTGGCCAGTGAGGATGAACCGATGTTTGCAATGTTGTTCCCCACCAGAATGGCGGTCAGTGCATCCTCATAACGTTCTGCTACACGCAGCGCACGGGCGGCACGCTTATCCCCCTGATCCGCCTGATGTCGGAGACGGATTTTGTTCACACAGGCAAAGGCTGTCTCTGAGCTGGAAAACAATGCAGACAGAACCAACAATATTATAAGAAGAAAAATCATAGAACCCTCCGAGGTTGATTCAAAAGAAATTAGACCTCCTGGGGAACTGGAGAAGTGCCAGATTCCGCAGGATATTTTGTGACTGACAAAGAGACGCTCCCACAGGAATACTTGGTGTATTTCAAGGGAGAGGCTCAAAGTCAGACGCAAAAGAGACAAGGAAGATGGTGCTTCGTAAGTTCCCGAGGAGGTCTATTGATACAGATGATACAATCATATCATATTTTGCCCCCGGAATCAAGTGAATTTTAAGAAAAATTTTTCATCCGGCAATTTCAGCCGGTAAAAGAAAGGATCCGTAAAAATGAACCGATTGATTTTATGGTTTGTACACCTCATGCCCCAGAAGATACAGGCTCTTTATTTCAAATATGAGGAAATCTGGCTGTACTTATTCTATGGCGCATTGACAACCCTTGTGTCCATGGTGACAAAGCTTGTGCCGCTGTACCTTGCAGATGCAGAAGCAATGGGCGATTTTTATACCATCTATTCCGGCGGATGTGCAACCTTTTCATGGATTTGTGCAGTCACCTTTGCCTTTTTCACCAACCGTGCCTATGTATTCAAAAGCACGGCTCATACGAAGCGTGCATTTCTCCGTGAGTTTGTCAATTTTTATGTAGGACGTCTTGCCTCATGGGGCGTTGATCTGGTGATTACCATGGTATTCATTGGCTGGCTCAAATGGAGTGAATTCTGGGTAACACTGGCGGCTCAGATTCTGATTCTGGTGATCAACTATGTCATCAGTAAGCTGTTTGTATTCCGTGATACAGAGAGTAAGAAGCCGGCAGAGGAGACAAAATAGGGAATATTCCTGAAAAGGCGACTCATACTACCAACAGAAATTGATTCTGTTGAGGTGATGCTGTGAGTGCCATTTTCATTCGTGCTTTGATTTTGTATGCAGTGGTGATTTTTTCAGTACGGCTCATGGGCAAACGTCAGCTGGGGGAGCTTCAGCCATCGGAGCTGGTGATTACCATTCTGATTTCAAACATTGCAACACTTCCGCTGGAGAATGTATCCATTCCGCTGCTCATGGGCATTCTGCCCATTCTGGTGCTGGTATGCTTTGAGGTGATTGTGTCATGGATGACGCTGAAATCCAAGCGGCTGCGCAAGCTGATTTCCGGCAGTCCCAAGATTGTCATCCGTGACGGGAAAATTGTACAGAAAACCATGGCGGATCTGCGTCTGACGGTGGATGATCTGCTGACAGCCCTGCGCAGCAATCAGATCTTTTCACCGGATGAGGTACAGTTTGCCATTGTGGAAACCACAGGCACGATTTCTGTTTATCCCAAGGCTGCTTATCGTACCGTTACACAGGAGGATATACAGCTGCACCGCACATCGGAGGATCCGCCTTCTGTTGTGGTATCGGATGGCGTGGTTCTTGACAAGGCACTGCACGCCCTGGGCAGAGATGTATCATGGCTGAGCAAACAGCTGGAGGCACAGGGACTTTCACCGGATCGCACCTTTTTGGCAATGGCAACGGCGCAGACCCTTTGCGTAGCTGTAGCTAAGGAGAAGGGCGGTGGAAAAGGGTGAATCATGTAAAAATTGCATTTACCATTTTGCTGCTGCTGATTGGAATGAGTACCGGCTGTGTTTATCTGGTGCATCGGCAATGTCATCAGGTGCTGTCTGTCCTCGGTGAGCTGGAGCTTGCAGCGGAAGCGGAGGACAGGGAAAATGCGGCGGTATTGTGTGATACTGCGTTAGAAATCTGGGAGGATTCCCAGTCTATCCTGCTGTGTATGGTTTCACGGGATAAGCTGACCCCAGCGGAGGAGTCATTATGCCGGCTGCGACCGCTTCTGGATGAAGACTGCGATGAGTTTTCCGCAGAGCTTGCGATGGTACAAGCCATGATTCTGAATATTGACGAGGGCGAAATGCCCTATTTTACAAATATATTTTAAAAGCTGTATATAATAAAAAGGACTGCCGAAGCAGTCCTTTTTATATTTCTTTGATGGCAGCTTTCGCCTTGCTGACGATATTTTTATCATTTTCGTAGGATAAAATATTGGCGGCGTATCCGATGTCTACCCAGCGGATTTCAGAGATTTCCTCAGCCTGAGGTGCAAAGTCATAATTTTTGGCACGGGCAATAAAATAGACCACAGTTTTTTGTGTATCCCGTTTGGGAAAGTAGGATACAGTTTCCCGGAATGTAGGATCAATGAGTACGTCCAGCGCAGTTTCCTCTTTGATTTCACGCAAAGCGGTTTCAATTTCCGTCTCATTTCCCTCAACGTGCCCTTTGGGAAAAGACCAGTGTCCGCTGTTGATATGCTTGATCAGCAGAATTTCCGTATTGCCGTGAAATTTCCGATAGACAATTGCACCGCATGATTTCTCATGGAACATAATAAAGGCGGCTCCTTTCAGAAAAAATGGATTGTTGTATATAGTATAGCACATCTTTCCGAATTTGTCCATAGTAAACATTGGGCTCTTATAAAAATCAATTTCTATAACTATAAATAAGCAATTTTGAAAAATACACAAATCCAATGTATTTTGTAAGGGCGACCATTGGTCGCCTGATGTGAATAATCGTCCAATTCTTGTAAGCGACACGATGCTCACTCCTACAGAATTTTCTTTTTCTTTGTATAGAATGGTGGAACTCACAATTATTTGCACATTTATAATTTTATCATGAAGTGTGTCCATTCAGGCTCTCCTTTTAAGGAGAGCTGGCTTGCCGAAGGCAAGACTGAGAGGTTCCTATGTTGTAAACGTCCCACTGGGACGTTTACAAGGCAAACTTGCTTCATCGCTGGAACAAGGGGAAGCGGTCTTGTCCGCTTCCCCTCAAAAATGCTGTCGCATTTTTTCACCCCTTTCCCCGCGCGCCAGAAGAATGGCGCAGGGTGTTTCGCCGTCTGCGGACGGCGACAAGGGGCTTTGCCCCTTGACCCCACAAGCCTTTTGAGAAAGGCTTGACCGAAAACTTTTATACCTTTTAAACTTGCAGTAGCCTTCCCCCCCTCCCCAATGGGAGGGGGTTGATTCCTTTCCGACTTCAGAAACTAAAAAGGGGGTGGGGTAGACGGTCCAGCGGTACGCTGGTTTTGAGAAAGGCTTGACCGAAAACTTTTATACCAAAAGAGGCTGTTGCAGCACTTCAGCTTTGCAACAGCCTCTTTGATATTTTATGATTGAGCAGGCTCTTATGTATTGATGTAATTGCCGCAGTATGGACAGCGGTTTGTATATCCTGCTGCTGCCTGATAGGTTGCACCGCAGCAGTTGCAGGTAACTGCTACTATGTTTAATTTTTCTGGTTCCACAGGTTTGTCACTCATCAGTTCTTCTTCATGCGGCAGCTGTTCATTACGAACCGATGTGCTGTCCCATGAAAACTTTCCCCGATACTCAAAAATATCCATGGTATATCCGATGGGATATTTCTGTGAGCCGCTTGCAAATCCCGTCGGAATCAAAGCTTCTTTTACCTGACCTGTATAATATCGTACTTTGAGATTGATTTGCGGCTTTCCGTTTACCATGACTGAATAATCCTTTACATAAGAGTAAATCTTTGCAGCATAGCGTGTACCCTTTTTTCGGATTTGATTTGTTTTTGCAATGCTTATAAAAACAGAAATGGTAAAAGCGCATCCCACCAGAAAAAACAGAGCCGGAATGAGGAGAAAAACTGCGGAAGAAGATCCTTGTACCGCAGAAGAAACAACAGCAAGTATTCCGCCAACGACCAGACTGATTCCCATAAAGCCCAATCCGAGAATCAATAAAATGACATGTAGGGGTTTCATTGTATGACCAGTTCCTTTCTAAGCAAAGAAAATCATGGCATCCCGGATTGCTCTATGATGAAGGCTGATGCGTCTGTAATCCTGCATTTTGAGTTGGTGCGGGTGACAGGACTTGAACCTGCACACCTTACGGCATTAGAACCTAAATCTAACGTGTCTGCCAATTTCACCACACCCGCATGAAAATAGTGTATCATATTTTTCATGGTCTGTCAAGTAAAAGATGAAGTTTTGTAGGGCAACAGCATTTGCTTTTTTCGTTGCAAACGTTCCACCGGAACGTTTGCAAGGGATGCTTGCTTCAACGCCGGAACAGGGGGAAGCGGTCTTGTCCGCTTCCCCCAATCCAAGCTGTCGCTTGGATTTCCCCCTTTCTCCGCGCGCCATAAGCAGGGCGCAGGGTGTTTCGCCGTCTGCGGACGGCGACCAGGGACGCTGTCCCTGGACCCTGCAAGCCTTTTGAGAAAGGCTTGACCGAAAACTTTTATACCTTTTAAACTTGCAGTAGCCTTCTCCCCCTCCCCAGTGGGAGGGGGTTGATTCCTTTCCGATTTCAGAAACTAAAAAGGGGGTGGGGTAGACGATCCAGCGGTACGCTGGTTTTGAGAAAGGCTTGACCGAAAACTTCTATATCTTATGGTGGAAGTCAGCTTCAATCATCCTCCGGGAAATTTCCCAGCACCTTGCTTGCGGTCTGCTCATCCAGCTGTTCAATACTGCGGAGCTTGCGGTTGATGCTTCGGGTACGTACACCTACGAGCTTGTCCAGATCCTCATCCAGCAGACGGATGCGGTTGCGTGCGGATGCAAGAACTGTGTCAAACTTTTCAAATTCCGTTTTGACTGCCCCCAGTACCTGCCATACCTCATTGCTTCGCTTTTGAATCTGAAGGGTCTGGAAGCCCATTTGCAGGGAATTGAGCATAGCTGCCATGGTGGACGGACCGGCAATATTGACATGATAATCCCGCTGCAAATCTGTGACCAGTCCCATGTTGACCACTTCTGCATAAAGTCCCTCAAAGGGCAGGAAGAGAATTCCGAAATTTGTCGTATAGGGCGGTGCGATATATTTGTCACGGATATCCTTGGCGCATTTTTTGATAACCGTTTCCAGCTGCTTTCGGGCAGCCTTGACGGCATCGCCATTGCCGCTCTGATAGGCATCCTGCAAAGCTGCATAGGTATCACCGGGAAATTTGCTGTCAATGGGCAGATAGATGGATCCGCCGTTTTCAGAAGCCGGCAGCTTTACGGCAAATTCTACATGCTCCCGGCTGCCCGGAATGGTAGGCACCTCTGTATCGTATTGTTCCGGTGAGAGGATTTCCTGCAAAATCGCACCCAGCTGAATTTCGCCCAGGATGCCTCGTGTCTTTACATTGGAAAGTACCTTTTTCAGATCGCCTACGCCGGCAGCCAGATTCTGCATTTCGCCCAGCCCCTTGTAGACCTCCTCCAGACGCTGGTTGACCAGCTGAAAGGAACGGGACATTTTTTCCTCCAGCGTTTTTTGCAGCTTTTCATCTACAGTTGCACGGATGTTGTCCAGCTTCTGTGCATTGTCCGTCTGCATCTGTGCAAGGTGCTGTGCCATGGTGCTGCGCATGTCCTCCAGCTTTTGCTGATTGGTTGTTTCCAATGTCTTGAGACGTTCCTCAAACTGGTGCAGCTGTACGGTTACAGAATGGCTGAGCATCTGCATATTTTCCTGCTGCATGCGGGCAAATTGATTCTGATTTTCAGAGAGCATTTTGCCCAGTGCCTGCATGGATTGATTGGTAGAAGTGTTCAGTTCCTGCCGTAGACGGCTCAGAGAATCCTGCATGCTGTTCTGAAGCTGCATAGCAGCCGGAGTGAAATCAGATTGTTCCGGACGATGGAGCAGACGGGACTGCCGCAGGAGCAGGAGCACCAGAAGTCCTGCACAAAGGATCAGTAGAATCAGAATTGCAATTTCCATAGGATGTTTTTCCTTTCCATTTTACTTATAGGTTTCTTTTATTATAGCATACAAAAGGAAAAATTTCAACTTTTTTCGCATTACCTGTTTACGAAGCAAAAAAAGTATGCTATAATAGAAATAATTTTACTTTACAGGAGTGTTTAGAAATCATCATGATTGAATTCAAGCATAAAAGAAAGAACCCTTATGACCCTTTTGATAATCCTACAGAAAACTGTGCCTACCGGACAGATTACCGACCGATCGATCCGCTGATTGATACACCGGATTATGAGCCGCCTCTTCTGCCGGAGCGTGCAGAGCGCAAACGCATTCGCCATTATTTCAATATAGCAGGATTGGGTCTGCTGCTGGGTGCAGTTGGCGTCAATGTGATTTTTCTGTTGGTGATCTTCATTCTGGAATTTGCTATGGCAGGTTCCTTTGACTATTCTGCGCTGACAGATGTGGAAGATTATATTTATTACGGCTCATCCCTTTTGATTGCTATGAATGGGCTGCTGTTTCTGTTTGCCAATCTGATTCCGTCTGTCATCGGCTGTCATGCAACGGGTATCCGGATGCGTTCGCTGTTCCGTCCCATGGATGTGAAAAAAGGTCAGCTGGTTCGCTATATGTTCATTGGCATCTTTATTCAGGCAATCACCGGCATTCTTTATGCCATTGTCAGCTCGGTTCTGGAAGCCGGCGGCATTCAGGATTATTCATCAGATATTGACAGCTTTTCCAGCGTAAAAGGCATCATTGTGACGGGCTTGTATACCTGCCTGATTGCTCCTGTGACAGAGGAAATTCTGTATCGGGGCTTTGTGCTGAAAAACCTGTCCCGTGTCAGTCAGCGGTTCGGTATCCTTGCAAGTGCGGTGCTGTTCGGTCTTGCTCATGAGAATATTGCACAGTTCCTGCTGGCATTTCCGGCTGGCGTCTTTATGGCACGGATTGCCATCAAGCACAACTCTTTGATTCCGTCCATTCTTGTGCATATGACCGTCAATACACTGGCATTTGTTCTGGAATGGTTGTATGCCGCAATGCCTGCCACGACAAACGCCGGTTTTATTGGCATCATGCTTTCAGATATTGTCTATTATCTTCTGGCCGCAGTGGGGCTGGTATTCTGGATTCTGGAGCTGCGGAAAACACGGCTTCCTGCCAATACCATCCGGCAGACCTATCGGGGTGTCCGTATTGCACTGACATCTCCATGGCTGCTTGCGGCTGCCGCATTTCATTTTGGTATGGCGGTCTTTGCTCTTATCAGTGAGAATATGGCAGTATGAGTGTGCTGATATAAAACTTAACATGGAAATCATTTTTTTAATATATGCTATACAGCCGATTGTTTTTTGAAAAAATTGATTTCCGTGAAATTTAAAGCTTGCTATTGACGAACGAGTTTGAAAGTAGTAAAATAGAACTGGAAATAAATTTATGGAGGTAATTCCCATGTCAAAGAAATTTATTGTTGAAACATCTGCAAGACACGTACATCTGACCGCAGAAGATTTTGCTGTACTGTTCGGTACAGGAAAGGAACTGACGGTAAAGAAGATGCTGTCTCAGCCGGGACAGTTTGCATGTGAAGAGCGTGTAACCGTTGTAGGCCCTAAGAAGGAAATGCCGAATGTATCCATTCTGGGACCGTTCCGGAGTGCTACGCAGGTTGAGCTTTCTGCTACGGATGCTCGTTCTATCGGAATTGCAGCTCCCATTCGTGAGTCCGGTGATGTAGCTGGTTCCGGTGCATGCAAGCTGGTAGGTCCCTGCGGTGAGGTTGAAATCAGCGAAGGCGTCATTGTTGCAAAGCGTCACATTCATCTGACACCGGAGGATGCTGCTGAAATGGGCGTTCAGGATAAGGATGTTGTCTGGGTAAAGGTGGATACAGAGGGCAGAAAAGCCATTCTGGGCGATGTTGTCTGTCGTGTATCCAAAAACTATGCAACGGCAATGCATATTGATACAGATGAATCCAATGCAATCAGTGCATCCCGTGATCTGATGGGTGAAATTGTTACAATTGACTGATTCTGTGCGATTGAATATACATAAGGGGCTGCTGCAACCATGCCGGTGCAGCAGCCCCTTTTTCGTTGATTATTTCTGGAGTGTCCCGCTGTTCAGACCCTTGAGGTAAGCATTGATGAAGCCGTCCAGATCGCCGTCCATGACTGCTTGAATATTGCCGTTTTCAAAGCCGGTGCGGTGATCCTTTGCAAGGGTATACGGCATGAATACATAGGAACGAATCTGCGCCCCCCATGCGATTTCCTTCTGTACGCCCTTGATATCGGCAATCTTGTCCAGATGTTCTCTTTCCTTGATTTCCACCAATTTTGCACGCAGCATCTTCATTGCATAGTCCTTGTTCTGGAACTGGCTGCGCTGTGTCTGGCAGGATACCACAATGCCCGTGGGCAGATGGGTCAGGCGAACAGCAGAGCTGGTCTTGTTGATATGCTGACCGCCTGCGCCGCTGGCACGGAATACATCCATTTTAATATCCTCCGGACGAATGTCTACTTCCATGTTGTCATCAATTTCCGGCATAACCTCCAGTGCGGCAAAAGAGGTATGCCGTCTGCCGGAGGCATCAAAAGGAGACACACGAACCAGACGATGTACGCCGGATTCTGATTTCAGGAAGCCGTATGCATTTTCGCCTTCAATGAGGATGGATGCACTTTTCAGACCGGCTTCATCGCCATCCAGATAATCCAGTGTAGTTACTTTAAAGCTGTGACGCTCTGCCCAGTGGTTATACATACGATAAAGCATTTCCGCCCAGTCCTGAGCCTCTGTGCCGCCTGCCCCTGCATGGAAGGTCAGGATGGCGTTGGCGTGGTCATATTCTCCGGTCAGCAGAGAAGAAAGACGCATTTCCTCCAGACGCTGCATAAAGCTTTCCGTTTCTGCGTTGATTTCGGCATTGCTTTCCGTTTCGCCTTCTTCAATGGACAGTTCAATAAAGGTGATGAGATCTTCCAGACTGTCGTTCATTTTGTTGTATTGGCTGATCTTGTTTTCCAGTGCTTTGGATTCCTGTAAGACCTTCTGGGAGTTTTCAAGGTCATCCCAGAAGCCTTCCGCAGCGATTTGCTCCTGCAAGTCTGCATGACGTTTCTGAGCGGCTTCGATGCCCAGTACATCATATAATTCTTTCATATCTGCCCGATGGTCACACATGGTAACCCGCAGTTCATCTAATAATACCATAGAAAATTTCCTTTCTGCCGGATGCTTCGTTTCATTTTATGCGCAAAATACCATAATATAATTATACTACAAATTCGGATGCAGTGCAAATGGTTTTTACAGATTTGTACAAGCTGACGATTGTTTATGCCATAACAGGTGCTGTTTTGTGAAAAATGCGTTTCGCCGCAACTGCATTTGCCGATGATTGAAAAATATATAGATTTACATGCGGCTTGCTTTTGTTTCTAAAAAATTAGCGAAACTTTATAAAAGCCCTTGACTTTTTTGGTAATATATGGTATATTACAATTGAAAAGAAAGGATTAAAGGGAGGCGGTAAACGCTGCATATTCATAAGAATATCGGAATATATTACAGCCAACGAATTGGGAGGAATTTTTATGAAAAAGGAAATGGCATTTTTGACAGCATTGGTGATGGCAGCACTTTCAGTACCTATGGCTTCTGTAAGTGCAGCAAGTGCATATGTACAGGGTGACGTAGACAAGGATGGTCTGATTACCGGACGGGATGCCGCAATGGTTTCCATGTATGCAGACGGGCTGCTTACTCTGACCGAAGGACAGCTGTCTCTTGCAGATGTAAATGCAGATGGCACGGTAGATGCAGCAGATGCGGCTCTGATTTATGAGAATCAGCAGTATAAACTTGGCGATGTAGACATGGATGGGTATGATGAGCCGTGGGATATACAATATTTTGTATATGATGCAGCTGTTTCATATGGTGAAAAGGTAACTGTGGAAAAATATCCGGAATGGCTTTTGGCAGATGTGAACTGTGACGGTGTGGTTTCCTCTACAGATTCTCTGCTTGCTCTGATGGGACATGCAAAACATGGTGCTGGACTTCCAAGATTCGAGGAGGGAAAGTATTATTATACATTCACTTTGGAAGAGATTTGCAAAGCTTTGGACGGTGGCCCCAGCTCTGAAATTGATTTCGGTGATGCGATCTTGAATGTAGATGAAATAAGCTATGACCTGAAGGGTGCTGCCAGCATCTTGCAAACCTACTCGCTGGTTGGTGCAGGCTATGATGTCAATTATGTGCAGCGTTTTTATGCAGATCTGAATGGCAATGGCGCAGTTGATCTGGAGGATGCAACGATTGTATTAACAGCCTATGCTAAGAATGGTGCAGGAGTGGATTGAGCCATTCTTTTGCAATAAAGAAAGGTATATAATTAGAAAGAAGGAATTTTTTATGAAAAAGGAAATGGCATTTTTGACAGCATTGGTGATGACAGCACTTTCAGTACCCATGGCTTCTGTAAGTGCAGTGAGCGCATATGTACAGGGCGATGTAGACAAGGATGGTCTGATTACCGGACGGGATGCCGCAATGGTTTCCATGTACGCAGACGGGCTGCTTACCCTGACGGAAGAACAGATGTCCCTTGCAGATGTAAATGCAGATGGCACGGCAGATGCAGCAGATGCGGCTCTGATTTATGAGAATCAGCAGTATAAGCTCGGCGATGTAAATATGGACGGTACTTTGGAACTTACGGATGGTTTCAAAATTATATGGATGTATTATGTGGGTATGATTGATGCGGATATTATAGACCGTGCACAGTATCTTCTGGCTGATGTGGATTGTGACGGCGACGTTGATTTGTACGATGCCTATTGTGTTTTTGAAGATTATAGCGACCATGCTGTGGGTTCGCCGATCTTTGAAACAGGCAAGTACTACACCCAGATTACAGCGGAAGAAGAGCAGGCAATCATTGCTCAGGATCCCGGCATTATGTTCAATATGTATAAGGCAAGTACGCTGGAGGAGCTTTTCGATGCAAGAAGAGCATGGCTCAGTTTCCTTGATGTGGATGCTGATGAAGAGGTAACAATTGACGATGCCATAACTGTGCTTGGAATTTATGCGACAAGTGCATCGGGAGCAGACCTTGGGGAGGCGCAGCAGAGTGTTCTGGATATCGCTGATGCTACCGGTGATGGCATCATAGATATAAATGATGCCACTTTGATTCTGACGGCTTATGCAAAGAAAGGTGCAGGATTGCTCTGATACAGCATGAAAATGCTGTTCTGTGAAACTGAATTGGTGAATGGGTCTGTGAGCAATCACAGGCTCATTTGTTTTCCGGAAAAATCAATCGTACAAATTGATTTTGGCTTCGATATGAGAAGAAAATCCCTCTATTATTGTTCTGGGATGGTTTATCTGTAGAAGTATATTAGACCTCCTCGGAAACTTACGAAGTACCATCTTCCTTATATCCTGCGGAATCTGGCACTTCTCCAGCTTCCGAGGAGGTCTATTCAATTTATGGGAAAATCAGCATGATCAGTTGAAAATATCAAAAGAATGTGGTATAATATACTTCAACTGAAAACATATGGTCAGAAAGGAATGTCCAAAATGGCTGATTATAAAAACTGCATCTGCATTGCGTGCAGAAATGAATTTGAACCGGATGATGATATTGTCGTATGTCCGGAATGCGGTACGCCGTATCATCGTGATTGTTGGAATGCCCATGGGCATTGTATCAACACAGAGCTTCATGAAAAAGGCGAGGCATGGACACCGCCTGTGCCGCCGGAAGAGAAAAACAAAGCAGTAAACCGAAAGACCTGTCCCCAGTGCGGTGCCGAAAATGATGAGAGCAATCTTTTTTGTACCCAGTGCGGAGGTTCCATGCGTGCGAAAGCGCAGGACTCGGCATTCATGGGAGAATCTGCGGATGGGCAGTCCGGATGGCGGCAGCATATTCCGGGGATGATGCCCATGCAGCCGGAGGGAAATCCGGAAGAGGATATGGAGGGCATCCGTTTGCAGGATGCAGTCGATTTTGTAGGGAAAAATACTGCCTATTATATTCCCCGGTTTCGTTATTTCCGTGACCAGAAGAGAAAGCTTGCGCCGAATTTTGTGTGCCTGCTGTTTCCGGAGCTTTATTTTGCCTATCGGAAAATGTGGCTGCTGACCATTCTCACCATCGTGGTTACATTCTTGCTGAGCATCCCCGGTATGCTGATTTCAGTGGCTTATCAGATGGATGAAATCATTGCCATGATGCAGACCCGGATGGGCGGACTTGGCAGTGCTGCCTATGCAGCCATTGAGGCGCAGTTTACGTCATTTGCGGAGACGCTCCAGCCGTATTCCGACCTGCTGTATAACATAGATTTTGTGTGCAGCTATCTCACAATGGCGATGCATATTCTGTTGTTCTTGTTCGGAAATTATCTGTATTACCGCCATGCACTGAAAAAAATCCGCACGGTTCGTGCTGACCAGAAGAGCCTGATGGATGTGCAGTCCCGTATCCGCATGGCAGGCGGTGCACATTTTGGTTTTGTGGTGCTGGCTGCTATTGCGGAATTTACGCTGACGGCATTATTTACCTATCTGCTCCTGTTTCTATAAACTATGAAACGAGCTGGCACCAGCTCGACCGCCCTACGACCCCCACTTTAACTTTTTATCATTTAAAGCGAATCAAGCCCCCTGCCAGGGGGGCGATATACTTATTTCGTAAATGAAAATAGCAAAAGGGCTGTTGCAGATTTAAGCCTTGCAACGACCCCTTTTTTGTAACAGGACAATTGAAAGGCTTCGGATACATGAATAAAGTTAAATGAAAAAACATTTAAGAAGTGCTTGACGGATGAAGAAAAGTGGTATATAATATAATTGTAAGGTATTTCTTCTTTTATAGAAAGGATGTGCATTTTTATGAAAAAAAGATGGATTGGAATTTTAACGGCTGTTATCATGACAGCTGCTACGGCTGCGGAGGTGACAGCATCAGACGAACTGTTTACGGTGGATTGCAGTAAACGGTACAGCAATGCTGAAAATTCTGATGTTTGGGCAACCATGACAACGGACGGCGTTCTGACAATTTACGGAACGGGGAAAATGGATTCGTATTTTTTCGAAGATGAGGACGTGGATGATGGTTATCCATGGAAAAATAACGAAAATGCGAAATTGATTGATACCATTGTTGTAGAGGAAGGCGTGACATACGTTAATATGGTCTATATGCTGCCGAATCTGAAGCATTTGTATCTTCCGAATTCTCTTGAATCTGTGAATCCGTTTAACTGGGTTTTGTGTACGAATCTGGAGACCGTTTTTATTGCTCCGGATACAATCATCAATGGTGACGATATCTTTATGTTTGCTGCTGATAACTTTACCATGTATGGCTACAAGGGCACCTATGCAGAAGCATATGCTGATGAGTTTGCATACAACTTCAAGGCAATGGGCGACATGAATGGTGACGGCAGCGTAGATCTGGAGGATGCAAGTGATATCATCCGGACTTATGCACAGCATGCATCCGGTGGAGATGTATCGGTTTATCAGGCAGCAGCAGAGGAAAGCACAGCACCGGATCTTGCCGATGTCAATCGGGACGGAGCTGTAGAAATTGCCGATGCAACGCTGACTATGAAATATTATGCGCAGACAGCAGCCGGTCTGGATGCAGACTGGACACAGCTGCTTACGGAATAGTTTCAAATATGTTATGAAAGGGATGTGCATTTTTATGAAAAAAAGATGGATTGGATGGCTGACTGTAGGTGTAATGGCGGCTTCTATGGCAATGCCTGTATCAGCAGCAGAAATTGTGTATTCTGAGGAATGCGGCGATGTGGAGGCAGGTGACAGCGTGATTGCTACCTATACGGATGATGGTGTACTTACATTGAACGGAAAGGGCGACATGAGAAATTGCCGCATATTGCTCAATCCGGATGGTTCTGTTCCTTTCCCTTGGGAATCATCTATGGCACATGCGCAGGAAATTGAGCATGTTGTTGTGGAAGATGGTGTGACAGGTATTTGCGGATTTTCATTTGCACAGAATCTGAAAACGGTAAGTCTTCCGAATTCTCTGGAAATCATCAGCTGGACTGGATTTATGCACTGTAAAAATCTGGAGTCCATTGTGATACCGCCTAAAGTAACGGAGCTTTATTCCGGAACATTTCAGAACGCTCCCGATGACTTCACAGTGTATGGATATAAGAACACCTATGCAGAAGCATATGCTGCTGAGTTTGCATACAACTTCAAGGCAATGGGTGACATGAACGGTGACGGCAGCGTAGATCTGGAGGATGCAAGTGATATCATCCGGACTTATGCACAGCATGCATCCGGTGGAGATGTATCGGTTTATCAGGCAGCAGCAGAGGAAAGCACAGCACCGGATCTTGCCGATGTCAATCGGGACGGAGCTGTAGAAATTGCCGATGCAACGCTGACTATGAAATATTATGCGCAGACAGCAGCCGGTCTGGATGCAGACTGGACACAGCTGCTGGCAGAATAAACTTCAAAAGCTCTGACTGTTTCGGGTCAGAGCTTTTTTTGGAATACGGCTGCTTGACAAATGGTAAAAAGTGCTATATAATAAAAATGTAAGGTTTTTCTATAGAAAGGATGCGTATTTTATGAAAAAAAGATGGATTGGAATTTTAACGGCTGCTGCCATGACAGCGGCAATGGCAATGCCCGTTTCCGCAGCTGAGGAGGTTTACAGGGTTAACTGCAGTTCATTCAGCACAGACGGTTCTGATGTCTGGGCAAGCCTTGACACTAACGGAGTTCTCACTATAAGCGGAACAGGTGGAATGGATTCATTCGGATTTTTTGACGAAACCCCCGATTATCCATGGGCAAACACCGAAGACGCTAACCTAATAAAAAAGATAGTTGTTGAAGAGGGAGTGACACATTTTGATATGGTGTGGTCTACTCCGGAGGCAAAATCTGTTTATCTTCCCAATTCGCTGGATACTATGGATCTTTTTGAGTTTATTGGTATGGGAGAAGAAGCTAAAAAGATTTTCTGCGAGCCGCAAACATTTATAGGTGATCCCGGTGAAATAGAAAAGGAGCTTACTCCGGAAAAAATTGAAGTATTTAAAGAGAAAACATCAACCTTTATATGCACATATTATGTTTACAAAGGAACTGATGCGGAAAAGGCAGTTTCTCTTTTGGGCATAAAATCAAAAAGTATGGGTGACGTAAATGACGACAGCAGCATTGATTTAGATGATGCAAGCAGTATACTTGATTTCTATGCAAAAAGCTGTGCCGGCATTGATGTTTCAGCAGACAACAGCATTGACACAGACACCGCCGACCTTGACAAAGACAGCACAATCGGACTTAATGACGCATCCTGTGCACTTAAATATTACGCAGGCAATTCGGCGGGAATTGAAACTGACTGGACAGAGATTTTGAAAAAATAATAAAGAGGAGCTGTTGCACTAACACAAAAGTGCAACAGCTCTTTTTATCGGGTAATGACCTTACAGTTTTTCAAAAAAAGCAAATTCAGTCATGTCCTTTCTGTCTTTTGCAGTAACTACAGCTTCATCTGAATATCCAACAGCAAGAATATTCACCACTTCCAGATTATCGGGAAGGTTAAATTCACTTTTCAGTACATCGGGTTTGAAATAGCAGATCCACACACTGCCAAGTCCAAGTTCAGTTGCTTTCAGCATCATGTGGTCTGTTACAATAGATGCGTCAATGTCCGTTGTCTGCTTACCGTCAAAGGGTCTTTTCCAGGCTGTGCTGTGGTCGGCGCAGACGATGAGTGCCAGCGGTGCACCGTAGATATTAGCCGCCTTTCCGAGCTTTGCAAGCCCTGTTTTTTCTTCGGTAACAATCACACTGATCGGCTGTAAATTTGCAGCAGTCGGCGCAATCCGTCCCGCTTCCAGAATTGCATTTCGCTTTTCTGGTTCAACCTCTTTTTGCATATAGCTTCTGACAGAGTGACGTTTTGTTATAAGTTCAGAAAATTCCATAATAATACCTTTCTGCTGTACAGCTTGCAAATTCTAACCGGTTATGTTATAATTATAGCATATCAATTTACGTTTGACAAGTACCCACTTTTTTGTAATGTACTATATGAAAAGTAAGTGCCTAAGGAGGAATATTATGAAAACCTGTCCGAGTGAGTTCAACTGTCCCGTTGATGCAACCATACAGCTTATTGGCGGGAAATATAAAGCAGTAATATTATGGCATCTGGTGGAGGATAAAAAAAGATTCAGTGAGCTGAAACGTCTTATTCCAAAGGCAACCGAAAAAATGCTTACACAGCAGCTGCGTGATTTGGAAAGCGATGGACTTATTATCCGAACTGTTTACCCCGTTGTTCCGCCAAAAGTTGAATACAGCTTGTCTGAGCTTGGCAGGAGCATTGTTCCTGTTCTTGATTCAATGTGTAGATGGGGAACGGATTATCTGAATAATTTTTACGAAAAAAACTTAATATGCTTCAGTACCGTAAACTGACTGGTCAGCCATTCTGAATTTGAAAAAAATATTCCTCAAAAGTCTTGACAAAAGAAACGGAACATGGTAAAATAGATGTGTTATCCTTGTTTGCACATATTTATTTGCAGTGCAGACGAAATCCAAAAGGAGGTGTATTGAAATGGCAAAGAAGATTGAAAAGTACGAGCTGATGGCTGTATATAGCCTGGCAAACGGTGAAGATGCTGTTAAGGAGCTGGTTGAGAAGTTCAAGAACAAGATCGAGGCAGCAGCTACACTGGAGAACGTTGATGAGTGGGGCAAGCGCAAGCTGGCTTATCCGATCAACGACGAGCCGGATGGCTACTATGCACTGTACACATTTACATCCACACCGGATTTCCCGGCTGAGCTGGAGCGTGTACTGAACATCACAGACGGCGTACTGCGGTTCCTGGTAACCGTTGCCGCATAAG
>JBJERF010000075.1:0-64320 GCA_051882115.1 Ruminococcus sp.
CTTCATCGGTATTGGCAGTGGTGATGAAGTTGATATCCATACCTCTTACCTTGTCAATCTTATCGTATTCGATTTCCGGGAAAATCAGCTGTTCCTTGATACCGGTAGAGTAGTTGCCTCTGCCGTCGAAGGAGTTGGCGTTGATTCCTCTGAAGTCACGAACACGGGGGAAGCTTACATTGAAGAGCTTGTATACGAATTCGTACATCTTTTCGCCGCGCAGAGTAACCTTTACACCAATGGGCATACCTTCACGCAGCTTGAAGTTTGCTACAGACTTCTTTGCCTTGCAGACTACCGGCTTCTGACCAGTGATGGCTGCCAGATCTGTCATAATTGCATCGATTACCTTTGCATTTTCCTTTGCTTCGCCGGCACCAACGTTGATAACGACCTTGTCCAGCTTCGGAATCTGCATCACATTCTTATAACCGAACTTCTTCATCATTGCAGGAGCAACGGTGCTGTTGTAATAATCCTTTAACGTAGACATATCGTTTCTCCTTTACTCAAAAGATTTGCCGCACTTCTTGCAGACACGCAGCTTCTTGCCGTCCTCTACAACATGACCAACTCTTGTGGGCTTGTCGCACTTCGGGCAAACCAGCTGAACCTTGGATGCATAAATTGCGCCCTCAGTTTCAACAATTCCGCCAACCTGTCCCATTCTTGTGGGCTTTACATGCTTTGTAATCTTGTTGAAGCCTTCAACGATTACCTTGCCTTCCTTGGGGCTGACAGCAACAACCTTACCAGTCAGCTGACCCTTGGACTTGTCATTGACATCCTTATACTTGTATACGTCCTTACCTGTCCGCAGTACGACGGTGTCACCAGTTTTTACGTGAACCTTACTCATATCCTGGCACCTCCGATTAAAGTACTTCCGGAGCCAGGCTCAAGATCTTCATGTAATCCTTTTCACGAAGCTCTCTGGCTACCGGCCCGAAGATACGTGTACCCTTCGGGTTCTTGTCTTCCTTGATAATAACCGCAGCATTCTCATCAAAGCGAATGTATGTGCCGTCTTCTCTTCTCAGTCCCTTTACAGAACGAACGATAACAGCCTTTACAACATCGCCCTTCTTTACAACGCCGCCGGGTGTTGCTTTCTTAACAGAAGCTACTACAACATCGCCGATATTAGCATACTTTCTGCGCGTACCGCCCAGAACTCTAATGCACATCAGTTCCTTTGCACCGGTGTTGTCTGCAACCTTCAAATAAGTCTGCATCTGAATCACAGCGAGTTCCTCCTTTCAGCTTTGCCCTTGGGCAAAACCGCTTCCTTAACTTCGATCTATTACTTCGCCTTTTCGAGAATGGTTACAACTCTCCATCTCTTGTCCTTGGACAGCGGACGAGTTTCCATAACCTCTACACGGTCACCAATTCTGCATGCATTGTTTTCATCATGTGCCTTCAGACGAACCGTTCTCTTTACGATCTTCTTGTAAAGCGGGTGCTTTACATTGTCAACAATTGCAACGACAACAGTCTTATCCATCTTGTCGCTGACAACCATGCCGACTCTTGTCTTTCTCAAATTTCTTTCAGCCACTGTAAAGCCCTCCTTTTACTGCTGTGCGGACTGGATTTCCGCAGCGCGGAGTGCAGTCTTTACACGTGCAATATCTTTCTTAACAGCCTTAATGCGAGCTGTATTTTCCAGCTGATTTGCTGCAAGCTGGAAACGAAGTGCGAAGAGCTCTTCCTTCAGGTCACCCAGCTTGGAATTCAGTTCATCCACTGTCATAGCCTTTACCTCAGTTGCCTTCATTACTGCTCGCCTCCTTCTTCAGCCTTTGTAACAAACTTACACTTGATCGGCAGCTTATGCATTGCAAGACGCATTGCCTCTCTTGCAGTTTCCTCCGGCACGCCTGCGATTTCGAACATCACACGACCCGGCTTAACAACTGCTACCCAGTATTCCGGAGCACCCTTACCGGAACCCATTCGAGTGCCGGCCGGCTTCTTTGTTACCGGCTTATCGGGGAAAATCTTGATCCATACCTGACCGCCACGCTTGATGTAACGTGTCATAGCGATACGGGCAGCTTCGATCTGATTGGAAGTGATCCATGCCGGCTCCATTGCCTGGAGACCATATTCACCATTGCTTACAAAGTTTCCTCTGTATGCCTTACCTGTCATACGTCCTCTGTGGACACGACGATATTTTACTCTCTTCGGAAGCAGCATTACTGGTTACCTCCTTCTTTTCTTGCATCACGACGGAAGTTGCCGCCGTTTCTTCTATCACCGTTGCGGTTGTCACGACGTCTTCTGTCATCTCTGCCGCCGCGGTTGTTGTCACGGGACTTTCTCTCGATCTTCTCTCTCTGTTCAGCAGCCTTTGCAGCGTCACCCTTGAGAACTTCGCCCTTGTAGATCCATACCTTTACGCCCAGACGGCCGTATGTGGTATGAGCCTCAGCTGTACCGTAGTCGATATCCGCACGAATGGTCTGCAGCGGAATGGTACCTTCATGATAGGTCTCAGAACGAGCGATTTCTGCGCCCCCCAGACGACCGGAAACCATAGTCTTGATACCCTTGGCACCCATACGCATTGCACGGCCGATGGACTGCTTCATTGCACGGCGGAAAGAAACTCTGTTTTCCAGATCCAGTGCAATCTTTTCAGCTACCAGCTGAGCATCCATATCCGGCTGCTTTACCTCTACGATGTTTACGTATACCTGCTTGCCCATCTGCTTTTCCAGCTGTGCACGCAGCTTATCAATTTCTGCGCCGCCACGGCCGATTACAACGCCCGGCTTTGCGCAATGAATGTGGATTCTTACCTTATCTGCGAAACGTTCAATTTCAATCTTCGGAACGCCTGCTGCATACAGGTTCTTCTTGATGAACTTACGAACGTTATAATCTTCAACCAGCATATCGCCGAAGTCAGCCTTGTTCGCAAACCAGCGTGAATCCCAATCCTTAATGACACCAACACGGAGACCGTGCGGATTAACCTTCTGGCCCATATCTAAACCTCCTTGGGATTATTCTTCTTCTTTCAGAACAATAGTGATGTGTGAAGTTCTCTTAAAAATACGGAATGCTCTGCCCTGTGCTCTCGGCTGAATCCGCTTCATAATCGGACCCGGAGTCACATAGCATTCTGCAACATAGAGATTATCCTTGTTCATGCTGTGGTTGTTCTCTGCGTTTGCAATAGCGGACTTCAGAAGCTTTGCCAGCAGCGGGCTGGCAGCCTTCGGGGTGAGGTCCAGTGTTGCCAGTGCAATATCAACAGGCTTATTTCTAATCAGATCGAGGACGATCTGCACTTTTCTCGGCGCAATGCGAGCATTTCTCAGATATGCTCTTGCTTCCATTTGAACTCCTCCTTCCGCAATTACTTCTTGCCGTTATTTGATGTCTTGGAACCGGCATGACCCTTAAAGGTTCTGGTCGGTGCAAACTCGCCCAGCTTGTGACCTACCATGTCCTCAGTTACATATACCGGAACGTGCTTACGACCATCGTGTACAGCAAATGTGTGTCCAACGAAATCCGGGAAAATGGTGGACGAACGGCTCCAGGTCTTGAGCACTTTCTTTTCGCCGGCTTCATTCATAGCCATTACTCTCTTCAGCAGGACCTCCTGTACGTATGGTCCCTTCTTGATGCTTCTGCTCATGAATCTGTTCCTCCTTTCCCCTTATTTACCGTTGCGGCGCTTTACGATATACTTATCGGAAGGATTGTGCTTCTTTCTGGTCTTGTAACCCAGAGCCGGCTTACCCCAAGGTGTTACCGGGCCCGGACGGCCTATCGGAGACTTACCTTCACCACCACCATGCGGGTGATCACACGGGTTCATAACGGAACCTCTTACTGTGGGTCTCCAGCCCTTATGACGCATACGGCCAGCCTTACCATAGCTTACATTTTCGTGGTCGATGTTGGAAACCTGACCAATGGAAGCACGGCAGTTTACCGGCACCTTTCTCATTTCGCCGGAAGGCAGACGAACCAGAGCATACTTTTCTTCCTTGCCCATGAGCTGTGCCATATTGCCGGCACTTCTTACCAGCTGTGCGCCCTTACCCGGATACAGCTCAATGCCGTGGATAAAAGTACCAACGGGAATTGCGCTCATCGGCAGTGCGTTGCCCGGCTTGATATCTGCATCTGCGCCGGAACGAACAACATCGCCCACCTGAAGACCCTCGGGAGCCAGAATGTAGCTCTTTACGCCGTCTTCATACTGAATCAGAGCGATGAATGCGCTTCTGTTCGGATCATATTCCAGTGTCTGAACGGTTGCGTTCATGCCGTCCTTTGTTCTCTTGAAGTCGATGACACGATACTTTCTTCTATTGCCGCCGCCTCTGTGACGAACGGTGATTCTGCCGTAGCTGTTGCGGCCGGAAGTCTTCTTCATCGGCTCCAGCAAGCTCTTCTCCGGCTCTACCTTAGACAGCTTGGAATAATCGGTTACTGTCATATTACGGCGGGACGGGGACGTCGGCTTATAGGTTTTGATTGCCATTTATTTCACTCCTTAAATGCTCTTTTGCGGGAGCATTACTCCCATACCTGACTGCCGGTAGCAGTCTCTCTTAGAACATACCGTCGAAGAACTCGATGGTGCCCTTCTTCTTCTTTTCGGTCGGCTCCGGATTGATGGTAATAATTGCCTTCTTGTAATCCGGCTTCTTGCCCACATAGCGGCCTACACGCTTGGTATGTCCTGTGCAGTTGATGGTGTTTACCTTTACAACTTCCACATCAAACAGTTCTTCAGCAGCCTTTGCAATTTCCACCTTGTTTGCATTTTTTGCAACCTTAAAGGTGTACTTGCTGTTTGACATTCCGTCAACGCTCTTTTCGGTGATGACCGGTGTCAGAATGATATCCTGCGGTGCTTTCACTTTGCATACACCTCCTCGATTTTTGCAACAGCGTCCTTAGAAACGATGAACTTGTCATAGTTCAGGATGTCGTATACATTCAGGGTATTGACAGCAGCTGTCTTTACGCCTTCGATATTTGCAGCACTCTTGATTACCTTGCGGTCTGCTTCAGCAGTTACAATCAGTGCCTTGCCTTCTACATTCAGTGCCTTGAGCATCGCAACAATTGTCTTTGTCTTGTATGCATCCACAGCCAGTGTATCCAGTACGATCAGGTTGTTATCCAGAACCTTGGTAGACAGAGCGGACTTCATAGCCAGTCTGCGAACCTTCTTGTTCAGGGCATAACGGTAATCTCTCGGCTTGGGGCCAAGTGCCACACCGCCGTGTGTCCACTGAGGAGCACGGATGGAACCCTGTCTTGCATGACCTGTTCCCTTCTGTCTCCAGGGCTTTCTGCCGCCGCCGCGTACTTCTGTACGGGTCAGTGTAGACTGTGTACCCTGACGCTGATTTGCCAGATAGTTTACAACCATCGCATGCATAACAGCTTCGTTCGGTGTAATTCCAAAGACAGCATCTGCAAGCTCTGTTTCAGAAACCTGCTGGCCTGCCATATCAAAAACTGAAATCTTTGCCATTTGTGTTGCCTCCTTTCTTACGCCTTCACACTGTTTACGATTGTCACAATGCTGCCCTTTGCGCCCGGAATTGCGCCCTTCACAGCGATGAGATTATTCTCAGTATCAATCTTTACAATTTCCAGATTCTGTACAGTTACCTTTTCAGCACCCATATGACCCGGCATACCCTTGCCCTTATAGATACGGGACGGAGAAGAACATGCGCCCATGGAGCCTGCTTCTCTGTGTACAGGGCCTGTACCGTGAGTTTCCTTCAGTCTGTGCTGGTTATGACGTTTAATTGCGCCGGCAAAACCCTTACCCTTGCTGGTGCCGCTCACATCAACGCTGTCGCCTACTGCGAATGTGTCAGCCTTAATAATATCGCCAACGTTCATGCCGTCGCAGCCTTCCAGTCTGAATTCCTTCAGTGTCTTCTTAGCTGCAACATCCGCTTTTGCGAAGTGACCCTTCATCGGCTTGTTTACATTCTTGGTCTTTACTTCGCCAAATCCGATTTGTACTGCTGCATAGCCGTCGTTTTCGATTGTCTTCTTCTGAACGACAACGCACGGGCCAGCTTCCACAACAGTTACAGGGATAACCTTGCCGGACTCATCGAAAATCTGCGTCATGCCGATTTTCTTGCCGATAATTGCTTTCTGCATTTGTTTTTCCTCCTGATAGGTTATTGGTTGACCTTTCATCAACTTGACCTTTGCGGTTATTGGTTGGCAGCTGCCAACATGACCGATGCACGAAGTGCATCCATGCAGCCCTTGCTGCCATTACTTGAGTTCCATTACGATGTCCACGCCTGCCGGGATTTCCAGCTTCTGAAGAGCCTCTGTTGTTTTCTGTGTCGGTCTGATCACATCAACGAGTCTCTTATGTGTACGGATCTCAAACTGCTCACGGCTGTCCTTGTACTTGTGTGTTGCTCTCAGCACAGTTACAATTTCCTTATCAGTCGGGAGCGGAATCGGACCGGATACTCTGGAACCGCTTCTCTTTGCCGCTTCGATGATCTTTGCAGCAGCAGCGTCTACAGTTGCATGCTCATAGCCCTTGATCTTGATTCTGATTTTTTCATTGACTGCCATTCTTTTCGCCTCCTTAGCCGGATATTTGGGGGGCCGGGATTTCTCCCGCAGGATTCATACACGTTGCCGGGTGTTTCACGCCCTGCAACACAAACGGCTCGAAAAACAAATCGTTCTCCGAGCCAGCATTACACAGCGTTTGTTTGCGCAGAATGCACCCCTGCACAACCATTCCCACATACTGTGTTTCTATCCTGATTCGCCCGGTTTTAAATCGGACATACTCCATGAAAATTCCCCGACATACCGCCGGCAACCTTTCACTTCAACGCATATCTATTGCAATCACGCTTGTACATTATAGCATACATTTCCCTCCTTTACAATACCCTTATGCAAATTTATTTGTAAATTTTTATTTAACATGTGAAGTGTGCTTCCGGAAACGCAATTGAATGACTTTATATTCATATTCTGCTTTTCTCTTGCATTTCAGGATAAACTATGATACAATAGAAAAAACATTGACTGAATCGATGCGATTGGCAGATTATACTATTATAATGTTTTTAGGCAATACCGCACAAAGACTGTGCGTCAGATGCGCAGTCAGATTTTTCGTCAAATGAAACAAAAAATGCAGTGAATACTTTGTGTATTCACGAGGCTTTTTGTGAAATATGACGGAAAATATGCAAGCAGATGACGTGCAGAGCCGTCAGGCGGGCTTTGTGCGGTATTGCCTTAAGAAAGGAAAAGATTTTATGATAACGAAACAAGATGCATGGAACAAATTACAGTCTTACAATCAGGCACATCTCCTTCGTTTTTACGAAACACTCCATCCGCAGCAGCAGCAAGCACTGCTGGAGCAGATCGATCAGTTGGACTTATCGGTTCTGGATCAGCTGCATGCACAGGCAGACAGCACACGAGGCAAATTTCAGCCGCTGGGTGCCTTGACGCTGGCAGAAATTGAGCAGCGCAGTTCGGATTACCGCAGCATCGGACTGGATGCCATTCGCAGCGGAAAGGTCGGCTGTGTACTGCTGGCAGGGGGACAAGGCTCCCGTTTAGGATTCGAGCATCCAAAGGGTATGTTCAACATCGGGCAGAGCCATACACTATATATTTTCGAATGTCTGTTCCGGAACCTGATGGAGGTCACACGGGAAGCTGGAACAGATATACATCTGATGATTATGACCAATGAATCCAATCACGAAGAAACGCAGGCATTTCTGGAAAAACAGAATTATTTTGGTTACAACAAGGATTATGTGCACTTCTTTGTACAGGAAATGGCACCGGTCATTGATGAAGAAAATCGGATTCTGCTGGCTGCACCGGAACAGGTTGCCATGTCCCCCAACGGCAACGGCGGATGGTTTTCTTCCATGAACCGTGCTGGACTTCTGGAGCTGATTACACAGAATGGTATAGAATGGCTGAATGTATTTGCCGTAGACAATGTGCTCCAGCGCATGGCAGATCCTGTGTTTATCGGGGCGACCATTGATTCCGGCTGTACCTGCGGCGGAAAGGTGGTTGCCAAGGCAGAGCCGAAAGAGCGTGTAGGCGTGCTTTGTCTGGAGGATGGAAAGCCGTCTATTGTTGAGTATTATGAAATGACCGATGAGATGATTACCCAGCGGGAACCGGACGGCACACTATCTTATAATTATGGTGTGATTCTGAATTACTTATTCCGCACAGACACACTGATGGATTCTCTCAGCAAGAAGCTGCCGCTGCATATGGCGCACAAGGAAGTAACACACATTGATGAAAACGGACAGCTGGTGGTACCCAAAGAGCCGAACGCATACAAATTTGAGACACTGGTACTGGACATGATTCACATGCAGGATTCCTGCATGGCGTTTGAAGTGATTCGTGAAAAGGAATTTGCACCGGTGAAGAATAAGGAGGGTATAGATTCTGTAGACACAGCACGTGCACTTCTGAAGAAGAACGGCGTTACGCTGTAAATATGAAGAAAAGGGCTGTTGCAATTTTGCAACAGCCCTTTGATATAGAAGTTTTCGGTCAAGCCTTTCTCAAAAGGCTTGTGGGGTCAAGGGGCAAAGCCCCTTGTCGCCGTTGCAAACGGCGAAACCAGCGTGCCGCTGAACCATTTCCCCATCCATAAAAGGGGGAAACAGCTGATTCCGCTGAGAAAAATGTCATGGTTTCCAGCAATGTACATTCAGAAAGCCATGTTTGAGCGATGGAGAAAAGTGAGCAGCGGAATCAGCGAACATAGCAAGAGCGGAGCGCAGCGACAAATCTTGCGGACGGTGCGAGTCTTGTCAGATTCAGCGAGTAAAACAGGCTCTCCTTTTCAGGAGAGCTGGCTTGCCGAAGGCAAGACTGAGAGGTGAAAAGCGTTGCAAACATCCCACCGGGATGTTTGCAAGATATAGTTTGTACCATCACCGAAACAGGGGGAAGCGGTCTTGTCCGCTTCCCCCTCGAAATGCTGTCGCATTTCTCACCCCTTTTCTCCGCGCGCCAGAAGGATGGCGCAGGGAGTTTCGCCGTCTGCGGACGGCGACCAGGGACGCTGTCCCTGGACCCTGCAAGCCTTTTGAGAAAGGCTTGACCGAAAACTTCTATATCAATGGGCTGCTGCAAAATTGCAGCAGCCCATTGTCATATTTCAGCTTTGACTGTCGGCTTGCGCAGATTCACAATGCACCCTCTGGGGCATTCCTTTGCACACAAACCGCAGGAAACACATTTCTCATAATCAATAACTGCATGAGCATCCGCTATCTGAATCGCACCAAACTTGCATGCCTTCACACACTTTCCGCAGGCAATACAGGAATTCTTGCACGCCTTAACAGCCGCTGCCCCCATATCTTTGGAGGAACAGCGCACATCCACCTTTTTCTTTGCAGAGCGCAACTCAATCAATCCATTGGGACAGACCTTTGCACAGCGTCCGCAGGAAATGCATGCTTCCGTACAGATTACTGCCAGACCGTTTTTCACAGTAATGCAGCCCTTCTCACAAACCGATGCACAGTCACCCAGCCCCAGACATCCATGCATACAGGAGCCTGTACCGCCGTAGAATCGCTTTGCCGATGCACAGGTCTGTACACCATCAAATTCAAATTTAGGCTGTGTTGCCGCACAGTCACCGCTGCAATGCACCACCGGTATTTTCTTTTCCGCAGCCGTTACTGCTGCGCCCATAATTTCACCGATAGCAGAAGCAGCTCCTGCACCACCCGGCAAGCAGGCATTCATAGGCGCACCCTTGGATACAATGGCATCGGCATAGTCCGCACAGCCTGCAAAACCGCAGGCACCACAGTTCGCACCCGGCAGACTTTCCGTAATCTGCTCCGTGCGGGGATCTACCTTCACGGCAAATACCTTTGACAGCACGGTCAGCAGTACACCGAACAGCAGACCCATTCCAATAAATATGACAATGGGATAAATATAATTCTCCATACACTCTGCCCTCCTTACTGTCCCAGACCGCCGAAGCCCAGGAAGCTCATTGATACAATGGCAGCTGCCACCAGTGTTGCCGGTACGCCCCGGAACATGGCAGGTGTCTCGCTGTCTGCATCATCTACACGAGCACGTACACCGGAGAAAATCACCATTGCCAGCGCAAAGCCGACACCGGAGAATACCGCATTCACCATAGACTGTGCAAAGGTATAGCTTTCGTCAATATTCATAATGGTCACACCCAGCACAGCGCAGTTGGTGGTAATCAGCGGCAGATAGACACCCAATGTCTTGTACAGAGGCGGCATCATCTTCTTGATGACAATTTCCAGCAGCTGAACAAATACCGCAATGACCAGAATAAAGGCAACTGTACGCAGATAGGTCAGTTCCAGCGGCTGTAAAATGAAGTAGTAAATGGGATAAGTAACCAGCGAAGCGCACAGCATCACGAAAATAACGGCTGCACCCATGCCGATACTGGAATCCAGCTTTCTGGAAACGCCCAGAAACGGACAGATGCCGTAAAACTTTGACAGTACAAAGTTATTGGTCAGTACGGCTGCAATGATAATGCCAATGATTGTATTCATGCTTCTGCCTCCTCACATTTCGCATTGCATGCAGCTGCATTGGGACATCCGGAGCAGCCCATCTTCTTGGGCGGCTTGCGGTTGGACAGTTTGCATACAATTGCAATCAGAATGCCCAGTACAAAGAAGCCCCCTGCCGGCATGACAAACAGAGACATGGTATGACCCACCATGCCCGGAATGGTCAGCCCCAGCCATGTACCGGAGCCGAGAATTTCACGGACACTGCCCATGAGGAACAGAGCCAGCGTAAAACCAAGACCCATACCAGCACCATCCAGCACAGAAGCCAGCGGTTTGTTTTTACTTGCAAACATTTCTGCACGTCCCAGAATGATGCAGTTTACAGTAATCAGCTCCAGAAAGGCACCCAGACTGGTATACAAAGACGGCACAAAGCCATGCAGGAGGAACTGAATGAGTGTAACAAAGGTGGCAATAATGACAATATAGCAGGGCAGCTTGACCTGTGCCGGAATCACCTTCCGCAGCAGACAGATCACCAGATTGGAGCAAATCAGAACGAACATGGTGGAAAGACCCATACCCAGTCCGTTGAATGCACCGGTAGTGACTGCCAGTGTGGGACACATGCCCAGCAGGGAAACGAATACAGGATTCTCTTTTAAAATGCCCTTTGTAAAGGTATTCAGGTTATTCATTTCAAAATCGCCTCCTTATTGACCGCAAAGGTTTCCAGTGCACATTTTACCGCATTTTTCATACCATTGGAAGAATAGGTAGCACCGGTAATGCCATCCACAGCATCCACAGCCCCACCGTCACTCAGACCGATCAGCGTATCTGTCAGCAGCTCCGGATTGGACTGCACCTTGGTGCCCAGACCCGGCGTTTCCGTTACAGAGACAAAGGTAATGCCTGTGACCGTACCGGTTTCATCCAGACCGACCACCACCTGCAAGCCGCCTTTATTGTAGCCATCCGCCGTCACCAGTACAGCAACCTGATTGTTTTCATCTACATACACACCGGTTGCCTGTACCTTGTCCATCTCCGGTGCAGTAAATTCTGCCGCTTCAAAGGTGCCTGCATCGGGCAGTCCCGACAGACTTTCCTGAATGGCAGCTGCTTCTGCTGCTGCAATTTTATCCTTGGTAATGCTGTTGACCACCGCCAGCAGTCCGCAGCATACGGCACAGACCACCGCCAGTACAACCGGCGGCAAAATCATATTCTTATTCTTCGCCATTTTACGCACCCTCCTTTTCCGGAGCCTTTGCGCCCACCGGCTGTGTCTGTGTAAACCGATCAATATACGGTGTCAGCAGATTCATCAGCAGAATGGAGAAGGAGCAGCCCTCCGGCATGCTCGCAAATGTACGGATCACAAAGGTCAGAATGCCGCAGCCGATTCCGAAGATGACTCTGCCCTTATTGGTAATGGGCGTTGTTACATAATCCGTTGCCATAAAGAATGCACCCAGCATCACACCGCCGCTGAGGAGTGTATACAGCACCTCCGTCAGCTCGCCGCCGGTTGCCAGTGTCCAGACCAGACTGAGGGCTGCCAGTGAACCTAAGTATGAAACCGGTGCAGCCGGAGAAATAATCTTGGTTACGATCAGGAAAATGCCGCCGATGAGCAGTGCCAGTGCAGAAGTTTCGCCCAGACAGCCTCCCACATTGCCGAGAAACAGATCCATGAGCGGTGCATCACCGGTTGCCAGCGGCGTTGCGCCGGTCAGTCCATCCAGTGCTGTACTGCCGTTGGCATCGAAAATGCCCAGTGCCGGTGCATCCAGATAGTAGAAAGGCTTGACCCATGTGGTCATATCACTGCCCACGGACAGCAGCAGAAAGATACGGCCCGTAATGGCAGGATTGGCAAAGTTACAGCCCAGTCCTCCGAACAGCTGTTTGACAACCGCAATGGCAAAGATACAGCCAATGGCAGCCTGCCACAAGGGCAGCGTTGCCGGCAGATTCAGTGCCAGCAGCACACCGGTCAGCAAGGCACTGCAATCCGATACGGTGCCCTCTTTCTTCATCAGCGCACGGCAGACGACCTCCGTCATCATGCTGACCAGTGCACAGAATACAACCAGCAGCAGCGCACGGGGGCCAAATACGATGGTTCCTGCCGCAATGGCAGGCACCAGTGCCAGAACCACCATGAGCATAATTTTTTGTGTAGACATCTCACTCCGGATATGAGGAGATGGTGATACAGTAAGCAAACCCAATTTTGTCAGCTCCCTTCTTACTTTTTACCGGATGCCATGACCAGTGCCTTGGCAAACTGATTGGTTTCCGCAACCGGCCGCTTTGCCGGACAGACATATGTACAGCAGCCGCAGTTCATGCAAAGCATGACCTTCAGTTTTTGCAGTGCTTCTGTATCCTTTCTTGCATAGGCACGGCAGATATCCGGCGGCATAAGCTTCAGCGGACAAGCCTGAATGCAGCGTCCGCAGTGGATACAGGCAGATGCCTTGGGCGAAGCCTTTTTCTGCGGAAATTTCTGAAAGGCAAGGATGGCGTTATTGGCTTTCAGCACCGGATCATTGACATCCTGAATGCTCACCCCCATCATAGGGCCGCCGTAAAGAAGCCGTTCTGCCCGTTCCAGATCACATGCTGCAAATTCCAGTACGCACCGTACCGGCGTACCGATGGGAACCATCACATTGCAGCGGCTGCCGATTACATCATCGCCGTCCACAGTCACCATACGCTGAATCATGGGCATGCCGGTTTTCAGATAGCGGCTGACAAAGGCAACGGATGAGACATTCATTACAATCACGCCCTGATCTGCCGGAAGCTGCCCTTCCATGACAATCCGTCCCAGGGTATTGTAAATGAGCACCTTTTCCGCACCCTGCGGATAGGTACACGGCAGGGACATCACTGTAATTTCCGGATGAGCTGCGGTCTTTTCCGTCAGAATGCGGATGGCATCCGGCTTATTGGATTCAATGCCGATGACACACTTCGGCACTGCCAGCCAGTGCATCACCTGCAAAATGCCGTCCACCACCTCATCCGGTGCTTCCACCATCTGACGATAGTCGGATGTAATATACGGCTCGCATTCCGCCCCGTTGATGCAGAGGGTATCCACCTTCTGCTTGGGTGCCAGCTTTACATGGGCAGGGAAGCTTGCACCGCCCATGCCCACCAGACCGCTTTCCCGGATGGCTTTCAGAAAGCCTTCCCGATCCGTAATCTGAGGGGGCTGCACGTCCGGACAGACGGTCTGCATGCCGTCCGTCTGAATCTCCACCAGCTTGCAGGTACGTCCGTTTGACATCCGGTAATCGGAAATCATCGTCACCTTACCAGATACACTGCTGTGAATCGGTACTGCCATAAAAGCATCCGTATCGCCGATTTTCTGCCCGACTGTCACCAGATCGCCCTTTTTGACAATGGGGCTGCATGGTGCACCGATATGCATACTCATGGGAATGCATACCTTTTCGGGCAGCGGCATGGATGTACTCTGACAGTTTTCCGTCCGCTTGTGGTGGGATAGTTTGATACCGCCAAGTTTTCTCATTGCTTTTCCTCCGTTTTTTCTGATTCCTTTGAATCCGGTGAATCCGGTTCAAAGGATAAACCGTCACTGACGTACAGATTGCCCTCCGTATCCGCAGCAACCAGTTTATATTCCTCCGCATGAAGATGGTGCTCCAGCAGGGAAGTTCCGCCCATATAAATCTGTGTAGATAAATAGTCTGACAAAAGCCCGTTGTCACAAAATACCGTCACTGTCGTCAGGTCTGTTTCTACGGGATATCCGCTTTCCGGATTGAGGATATGAGCATAGACAGTTCCGTCATCCGCTGTAAAGAAACGCTCATAGCCACCCGATGTGGATAAAAAGCAGCTGTCTGTGGTAACGGTTCCCAGCGTACCTTCTCCGTCAGGGCTGCGAATGGCAACGGTAAAGGGGGTGCCGTCTGGTTTTGCTCCGTACAGCAGCATGGAGGAGGTCATGGAAATGATCCCATAGGACGCACCCTGCCCGTCCAGCAGCTCCTTGACACAATCCAGCCCATAGCCCTTGGCAACTGCGCCCAGATCGATCTGTGTACCCGTATCCAGTGTGATGGCTTCTCCGGAAATCTGCACATGCTCTGCACCTACAGTTTTCCGTGCGGCATCCAGTGCAGCCTGCTCCGGAACATGGGGATTTTCCGTAGTAATACCCCAAAGTGCCGTCAGCGCACCGGAAGTAATATCCACACCGCCGCCATACAGCCGCTGCAAAGCAAGGGCCTTTTGAATCACATGAGCTGCCTGCGTATCCATGGGCAAAACGCCGCCCCGATTCAGTTCGGACAGATCGCTTTCCGCATCGTAACAGTCCAGACTGCTGTCCAGTGCATAAAGCAGCTGGGAAACATCACCGGCATTTCCATTCTGCACGGAAATGGTACAGTATGTATCCATCACAAACAGACTGGTTTCCGAAAGATTTTTTTGCCCTGCGGTATTGTCCCGGAAATAAGAACACGCAATGACTGCGGCAAGTATCAGGACAATGGCTCCTGCCGAAACAGATCCGAAAAATTTTTTTCGAAACATCATAAAAAGCCCTTTTCTTTTTTGTATAAAAATGCTATGATAAGAAGGAGAATGGCTGCGCTGAAATGCGGCAGCCCAGACAGTTGTCTATAGAACATTATAATACATTCCGCAAAAAAAGTAAACAGTGAAATAAAGGTTTTTTCTTAACGTTATTTTAATCTCTGATTTTCCGGATTTTTTTTGGATTTTTACGCAAAGGAGCGCATTTTCTTATGAATGGTTATCATATTAGTCTCATCCGGCACGGAAGAACCGATGCCAACGATCAGGGCATTTATATCGGCAGAACGGACTATCCCCTTTCTGAAAAAGGCATTGCAGAGCTGTACAGCAAAATGGATGCATTTATTTATCCCGGCGTGGCAAAGGTCTATTCCAGCCCCCTGTGCCGCTGCACGGAAACGGCAGAAATTCTGTTTCCGGATACAGATATCCAATGTGTAGACAATCTGATTGAAATGGATTTTGGTCAGTTTGACGGCAAATCAGCAGAGGAGCTGATTGACCGTCCCGAATTCAAGGAATGGCTCAAGGGCGGCGTAGAATGCGCACCGCCGGAGGGGGAAAGTGTCGCAGATGTGCAGCTGCGAATTTTCAAAGCCCTGAGCTTCATCATCCGAGATATGATGGAAAATGATCTGCGTCACTGCGCCGTTGTCACCCATGGGGGCATCATTTCCAATATGGTGGCAGGCTTCGGCATTCCCAAGGCGGATCCCAAGGAATTGAATGCAGCCTTCGGCGAGGGCTATGATATTATGGTAACAGCCTCTCTGTGGCAGCGCAGCGGTGCATTTGAGCTGCTGGGCATGACACCCTACGAGGCATAAAATTTCCGTTTCAGGGAATACTCTCCTTATGACTGAAAAGGAGGCACTGCCCATGAAGCAGCAGACACTGCATCAATTTTCCGCATCCGCCCTCAGAGGCAATTCCCGATGTATGCACCTTCCGCTTATAGAACTCAGCAGCATTTATCTGCTGTATGGTGCACTGCTGCTTTCAGGGGCATGGCTGCTCTGTACGGAAACAGATGGTTCTCTGCTGTGGGTGCTCCTCTGGTGCGGCATCAGGCTTCTGCTGGGGACGGGCGTCATCCTGCTCTGCACCCGATGCAAGGTGCATCTGTTGCGTCACTGCACATCACTGCTGCATCTGCCCTGCGATACGGCTTCCGCTGCATACAAACGCATGCTCCGGCTGGCTCTGGTGAACCTACTCATCCGGTTTCTGATGCGGCTGTCCGCTGCCGCAGGCATTGCCGCTGCGGTATATCTTTTACAGGAAGCTGCTGTTCATACAGATGGCATCTACTGGCTGATGGGGGCGGTGCAGGTCATTCCGCTGACCCTTGGCATCCTGCTGCTGCGGCTCCGCTGGGGCATCTGTTTTGCCGCTTCGGAAAGCCTTTGTGTGCAGAAATCCAATCCATCTGCCTGGGGCAGTCTGAAAGCCGCCTGCTCTATGATGCATGGGCAGTACTGGTTTCTGGTGGGTATACTGCTGCGCAGTCTGCCGTGGATGCTGCTGCCTGCCATGATGCCGCGCTGCACGATGACATGGACTACATTTTTCGCTGTACGCCATCTGGAATGGCAGTACCAGCAGCCGGAAGGAGGTACAGACTGCTTTGAACCGACTCGCATTCACCGCAGAAATCCAAAGCCCCATGCAGCTGGAGGCGTTTCTGCGCCGTGAAAAACAGGTATCTCACCGGATGCTGGTCCGGTGCAAACGGCAGGGACACATCACCCGTAACGGCAGCCCCATCCGCACCATTGATCTGGTTTTTCCCGGTGATGAAATTCTGCTGGAGCTGCCGGAAACGGAAGGGACTGCTGTACCCAATCCAGCACTGAAAGTGCCCATCCTTTACAAAAGTCCCCATATCCTCGTATACAATAAGCCGCCGGATATGCCCTGTCATCCGTCCCACGGACATTATACAGCCAACGTCTTCGCAGCATCCCATCCGAATACACCCTTTCGCTGCATCAACCGGCTGGATCGAAACACCAGCGGAGCCTGTATTGCTGCACGAACGGCATACGGAGCCAGCTTCATTCAGCAGAAAGCCGAAAAGACCTACCTTGCGGCAGTGACCGGCATACTGACAGAAAGCGGCACCATCTGCGCACCCATCGGAAGAGCATCTGATTCCGTTATACGCCGCTGCGTGTGCAGGGATGGAAAGCCTGCTCTGACCCATTATACACCGCTGTACGGGAATGAACAGTATACCCTTGTGCAGTTTCGTCTGGAAACCGGACGCACCCATCAGATCCGTGTACATATGGCATATATCGGACATCCGCTGGCAGGCGATGACCTGTATGGACAGCCGTCAGAGGGAATCTCCCGTCATGGGCTCCACTGCAGTGCCGTCCGCTTTCCGGAACCGGAAACCGGTGCATCCGTGACCATTTCTGCGCCGCTGCCCCGGGATATAGCTGCATTATTTCCGGAAAGAAAGATTTTTTCATCTGGTTTTCACACGGACTATTGATTTCTATCGCAAAATATGCTATAATGAAAGAATATCATACATAATCGGAAAGGAGTTTATATGAAACGTGTTCTGATGCTTTCTGACACCGCATCTCTTCAGGATCTGAATAACCGTTCCAACCTGAACCTGCTCATTGATCTGGACTGCGAAATTCATGTAGGCTGCGATTTCCTTTCCGGAAACACCACCTCACCCGAACGGGTTGCTGCTTTTCGGGACGAACTGGCAGGAGCCGACATTTTCTGGCATCAGATTGATTTCCTGACGCTGCCCGATCCGGACGAAAACACATCGGATGCAGCCAGCCAAATCACCGAAATCCTACAGGAATATTATTTTGATCTGATTCATTGTTTTTCACTTACCAGTCTGCGCTGTGTGAAAAAGCTGGCGGCAAAGCTGCATATTCCTGTTTTCTACACTTCCTATGGATTTCCGTTTTACAAAGGTGCTTCATTTTTGAAGAGGCTGGGAACTTATCATACATTCAAGCGCACGCTGAAAAATACGGATGTGCTCATCTGTACCAATCGTGAGGATTATGAAAGGGCGGAAAAATCCATTTCCGCCAAACATATATACCGGATTCCGGGCATCGGGCTTGACCCATACCGATTCCGTGCGCCCACTGTGGGACGTGCGCAAATGCGGGATCTGCTGGAAATTCCGCAGAATGCAGTCACACTGATTACCATCGGTGCATTGACAGCAGATAAAAATCACAGTGTCATTCTCAAGGCACTTGCCCGGCTGCGCATGCTGGAGCTGCATTATGTGATCTGCGGAGATGGGCCAAAGACAGATGCACTTTATCAGCAGACAGAGCATCTGCATCTGGAAAACCGTGTACACTTTACCAATTATCGGGATGATGTGGCAAATCTGCTGCATGCCTGTGATATTTTCTGTTTGCCCTCGAAACGGGAACAGCTGGGCATGGCTGCGCTGGAGGCCATGGAAGCCGGTCTGCCGCTGATTACATCGAATGTACAGGGCATCCGTGACTTTATGGAAGATGGCGTAACTGGTTTTATGTTTCATCCGAAGGATGTCAATGGGTTTGTAGCAGGTATTGAAGCATTGACAGAGGACAAGCGTCTGCGGCAGCATATGGGGGAGCATAACCGTTATGCGGTAGAACCGTTTTATCGGGAAAATGCGGAGCACATCATGCGGCAGCTGTACCAGATTCAGCTGGATCTGCCTCATGATGAGCTGGATATATCTATGGATGAGGAATCAGAAAGTGAAAAAGAAGCAGTGCATGCAGGATGATCCAAAGGTATAGAAGTTTTCGGTCAAGCCTTTCTCAAAAGGCTTGCAGGGTCCAGGGACAGCGTCCCTGGTCGCCGTCCGCAGACGGCGAAACACCCCATGTAAAATGAATGTGCAAACTAAAAAAAGAGTGAAGCAGCTGATTCCGCTCAGAAAAACCTACCGTCCGAATAAAGCACAAAATCAGAGAGCCTTGTTGAAACGGTGGAGAAAAGTGAGCAGCGGAATCAGCGACAGAGCAAGAGCGGAGCGCAGCGACAAATCTTGCGGACGTTGCGAGGCTTGTTTGATTCAGCGAGTAAAACAGGCTCTCCTTTTAAGGAGAGCTGGCTTGCCGAAGGCAAGACTGAGAGGTTATTCGTTGCAAACGTTCCACCGGAACGTTTGCAAGGGAAACTGACCACATCGATAAAACAGGGGGAAGCGGTCTTGTCCGCTTCCCCCTCGAAATGCTGTCGCATTTCTCACCCCTTTTCCCCGCGCGCCAGAAGGATGGCGCAGGGAGTTTCGCCGTCTGCGGACGGCGACAAGGGGCTTTGCCCCTTGACCCCACAAGCCTTTTGAGAAAGGCTTGACCGAAAACTTCTATACCTTAAAAAAAGGGACTGCTGCACTGCAACAGTCCCTTTTCTTATACAATAAAGCCTGCACTTCGAAATGCGTCAATGGCTTCTCCAAGAATCTCTGCATTCGTTGCAGATACTGAATGCAACAGCAAAATCTCTCCGCCGTGCATGCTCTTCACAAGACCCTTCAGTGCCTTAGCAGGATCCGGCTGGGCATCCGTCTGCCAATCTACATACGCATAACTCCAGAAAAGTGTCTTATATCCCAGCGACTGTACTGTTTTCAGCCGCTCCTCCGAATACGTTCCGCACGGAAACCGAAAATACTGCATCTCATATCCATATGTGTCCAGCACATACTCATGCAGCTCCATAATCTCCTGCTCTGCTTCCTGCTCCGTCAGTTCTGTCAGATTTGCATGTGTCATACCATGATTGCCAAGGATATGTCCCTCCGCAATCATCCGGTTCACAAGCTCCGGCTCCGACTGAGCATAATCGCCCGTCAGAAAAAATATCGCCGATACGCCCTTATCCCGCAGCGTATCCAGAATTTCTGCCGTGTATCCATTCTCATAACCCTGATCAAAGGTCAGAATCACTCTTCTCCTGTCCGGCGTTGTAGCATAGGCATCATACTGCTCATACTGCGCATCAAAAGTCAGTGCATCACACGGACGATTTTCGCTGTCTACTGCAACCCCTTGTCCGTATCCGATTGCAGTTGAACCTGCCGCCGCAGCGGGCTGTCCCCCGATCAAAAGGGTCAGAGCCATGATTGCTGCTGCCACAGAATATTTGCGTCTTTTTGTCATAGTCCATGCTGCTCCTTCTGCGGATTTCTCCGCAAGTACAGTTTGCCCCGTCTGCAGCGTACCATGCAAGGAAATTTTTTGACAAAACAAAAGGCACCCATGCAAAAACCTGCACCGGTGCCGGACGTTTTAAACGATTCAGGATTATAAGATGCCTGCTCAGTTGCTGATATAGGACTTTACCAGAACCTGCAAAAGCTCGTCCCGGTCAATGTGACGGATGATGCTTCTTGCATTGTTATAGGTGGTTATGTATGTCGGATCCTCGGACAAAATATAACCAACAATCTGATTGACCGGATTATAGCCCTTCTGAACCAGCGCATCATAAATGATGGTCAGGTTTTTCTTCATCTCAATTTCTTTTTCATCGTTCACCGAAAAGGTCATGGTCTTATCATACATGCGTATCCGCCTCCTTAAAATAAATCGTAGTTTTATTATACCCCATTTCGAAAAATTATACAAGGGCTTTCGCAGAGTTTTTTCTGAATTGTCACCTATTTTTCCATTTTGACGGATTTTCCATTTCCATATTTGTGCATTTTTTATAAAAAGAACATATTATATTTACAAGATGGTAAAAACGGAGGAAAAAGAAAAGCCGGAGACATTGCTGTCTCCGACCGTACCGCTCATGTGTGCGGAATCAGAATGTGCAGTTGTCACCGCTGCAAGCACCGGAACGCTTTACAAAGCTTTGACAGTCGGTACATTCCGGAACGGTAGGATTCTTTTCATGTGTGCCCACACGGATGCTGTCCAGAACGCAGTAATTCTCAGACACCATATTGTGCTTGCACTGGCTGACTGTGCACTGAATGCACGGGTTCTTACGTGTTTCCATGTTCAATACTTCCTTTCCCATAAATGCCGGTCATTCCGGCGTACAGCTATTATAACCGGCGGCAGTGCTTTTATGCATCTTCGGATGTGATGATTCTATCCTTTTTCTTTTCAGGTTCTTTTCAGCCGCATTTCACATAACACACACAATCAGGGGGTATACTAAGACCATACTCTTCAAAGAGTATGTAACATCCTCTAAAGTGCTTTTGCATTCACCCCAACGCAAAAGCATATCCCCAATAATCCCTATATCATAGCAGTGACGCCTCTACCCCGAGGCGTTTGCTGTTATCAAACTTGTAAAATGACATATTCCACCCTTTCAAATATTATACGAAAAAACGGTACCCGGAACACGGTGTACCGTTTTTTCGTTGAGCCTGCAAGCCTTTCTCAGAGGGCTTGACCGAAAACTTTTATTCTTCCGTCCGTGTGATTTCAAACCAGAAGGTAGAGCCCTCCCCGATTTTGCTGTTCACACCGTAATTATAATTATGCATCTTCAGAATTGCTTTGACAATGGACAAGCCCAGACCGGTTCCCACGACCTCACGCTTATGATTTTCCGAGCGATAGTATTTATCAAAAATCAGCTTGATTTTATCCTCCTCAATACCATCGCCCGTATCTGTCACCTCAATGCGTACACAGTCGGGACGGTTGATCTGCCGCAGGAATACCTTCCGATCCTCCTTTGAGGTATAGTTGATGGCATTGTTCAGCAGATTACAAATCACACGCTCGATTTTTCCGCTGTCACAACAAACCCAGCACGGCGCATCCCCTGTAAAATAAAGATGATAACCCATGCGTTCGGAAATACCCTCATACCGCTGCGCAATTTCCCGCATTTTCTCGCTGATATCGATTTTTACCAGATCCAGTTTCTGGGTACCGCTTTCCAGCTTGGACAAATCCAGCATATCATTCACCAGCAGGGACAGCCGATCCGTTTCTTCAATGATGATATTCAGATGCTGCTCACGCTTCACAGGATTGTCGCCGGACAGATCACGGATCATCTCTGCATAGGCCTTCATCATGGTGAGAGGGGTACGCATATCATGGGACACATTGGCAATGAGATCCCGCTGCATTTCATCTGTTCTGGACAGCTCTTTGCTGGCATAGGTCAGCGTTTCTGCAAGGTCATCCACCTCTGCACAGCCGCCGCCAATAAATTTCACCGTATAATCGCCCTGTGCAAGCAGCCTTGCCGCACTGTTCAGACGGTTAATGGGCGTTCCCAGATGCTGAGCAGCATAGGCGGACAGAACAACGCCCACCAGCACAAGAATCATTGTAATCATCATGGTCTGCTGCTGAAGAATCCGTCTGGTAGCCTGAACCGGCACAAGCCTTGCATTGGTCAGCAGATAACCTGTTACCTGTCCATGGCGATCATAGAGCACGCTTCCATAAATCAGCATATCACTCTGCATGGTATTATTATACATCGTCCGGCAGATTTCTCCGCTTTTGCTCTGCTGCAGCTCCGTAAAGAAGAAGTACATATCGTTGCTGCCGTTATGCAGCAGACAGTTGCCGCTGAACACACATTCATAGCTGATTTCAATGCCGTCCTTATTCAGCACTTCAATACACATGTCATTTCTCAGGGCGGTATCCCGCAGACAGCTATCAAACATTTCCGTCTGATAAGACTGTGCCAGTTTCCGTGTGGCTCTGGTAACGGATGTGGTTTTCATCATCTGATAAAACTGTCCCAGCATAAGTACCTGAAACGTCCACATCAGAATAAAAACAATGCAGACAAACATCATGAAATACAGCCAGATCTTCACACGAATGGTGAGATTCTGGTTCAGAAGGGGAATTTTACGCATTGACATCAAATTTATAGCCCATTCCTCTCAATGTAACGATAAACTTCCGGTACACACCCAGACTGCCCCGCAGCATTTTAATGTGTGTATCCACTGTTCTGTCGTCCCCGAAGAAATCATATCCCCAAACCTCTTCCAAGAGCTTATCACGGGTCAGTGCCAGTCCTCTGTTTTTGACCAGATAAAACAGCAGGTCATACTCCTTGGGTGTCATAGCGGCACGCTGCCCATCCACATATACCTCACGTCCTGCAAGATCAATTTCCAGTCCCTCAAACTGCAAACGCTGTGCGGACGGCTGTGCTGCGGCAGGTGCATTCTTCCGGTTCAGAACCGCCCGTACACGTGCCATCAGCTCTTTGGGGGAAAAGGGCTTGACCACATAATCATCGATACCGATTTCAAAGCCGAACAGCTTGTCATATTCTTCTCCCCGTGCAGACAGCATAATGACCGGAATATTTTTCCGCTTCCGGATTTCCTTGCAGGCAGAAAAGCCGTCCAGTCTGGGCATCATCACATCCATGATAATCAGGTCAAAGTCCTGCTCCTTGCACAGCGCAACCGCTTCCATGCCGTTTTCAGCTTCCGTGACCTCATACTCTTCAAACTCGGCGTACTCCCGCACAACATTCCGGATATTGGCTTCATCATCCACAACCAGCAAACGATACATTTTCAGCACTCCCTTCTATATGCTTTTGAACATCTGCATCTGTTTCCCATGCAGACAGATTCTTATTTTTTCTCCGAACATAAAACCGTCCACAGCAGCTGCGGACGGTTTTACATGCCATCATAAAGCGTCCTCAGGACTCCTTGCGTTTCAGTGCTGCACCGATAAAGGATGCAAACAGCTTATGGGGCTTATTGGGACGGGACTTGAATTCCGGATGGAACTGTACGCCCACAAACCACGGATGATCCGGCAGTTCCACAATTTCAACCAGACGCTCATCGGGAGAAAGACCCACAATCCGCAGACCCTTTTCCTGAAGCAGCGGACGGTAAGTATTATTAAACTCAAAACGATGACGGTGCCGTTCATAAATCAGAGAGTCTCCGTAGATACTCCGCACCAGAGAATTGTCTGCCAGCTTGCACGGATACAGACCCAGCCGCATGGTGCCGCCCATGTTGTCGATATTTTTCTGGTCTTCCATAATATGAATCACATTGTGCGTACCGTCCGGTGTAAACTCGGAGGAATTGGCATCTGCAAGACCAGCCATATGGCGTGCGAATTCAACAACTGCCATCTGCATACCCAGACAGATGCCGAACATAGGCACCTTTTTCTCTCTTGCATAGCGGATGGCTTCAATCATGCCTTCAATGCCCCGGTCACCGAAGCCGCCCGGTACAATAATACCATCGCAGGCACCCAGCATTTCCTCTGCTGTATCGGCAGTAATCTTCTCAGAATCAATCCACAGGATCTCAACCTTTGCATCGTTGGGAATACCGCCGTGGCGCAGTGCTTCTGCAACAGACAGATAAGCATCCTGCAAAGCCACATACTTTCCTACCAGACCGATGGTAACGGTCTGATCCGCAGTCTTCTGACGCTCCGTCATGGCAATCCACTCTGTCAGATCAGGCTTGCGGTTTTCCAGCCCCAGATGATGACATACGCAATCTGCCAGTCCTTCATTTTCCAGCATCATAGGCACCTCATACAGAGAGGGGGCTGTCATATTCTGTATAATATCCTCTTCCCGCACATTACAGAACAGGCTGATTTTCTTTGCCATTTCCTTTGGAATCTCACAATCGCAGCGGCACACAATCACATTGGGCTGAATGCCGATAGACAGCAGTTCCTTGACGGAGTGCTGTGTAGGCTTGGACTTCAGTTCATTGGAACCTGCAATCCATGGAACCAGTGTGACATGGATATACATGGCATTGCTGCGTCCTACTTCTGCCACAAACTGACGGATGGCTTCCAGGAACGGTGTGCTTTCGATATCGCCCACGGTGCCGCCGATTTCGGTGATGACAACATCCGTGTTGGTTTCCTTACCCACACGATAGATCCGTTCCTTGATTTCGTTGGTGATATGGGGAATTACCTGAACCGTTCCCCCCAGATAATCGCCCCGGCGTTCTTTATTCAAAACCGTCCAATAAATCTTACCCGTGGTCACATTGCTGTTCACGGACAGGTTCTCATCGATAAAGCGTTCATAGTGACCCAGATCCAGATCGGTTTCCGCACCATCATCCGTTACGAAAACCTCCCCATGCTGATACGGACTCATGGTGCCCGGGTCTACATTTATATAAGGATCAAATTTCTGAATCGTGACCCGATAGCCTCTGGCCTTCAAAAGCCGCCCCAAAGACGCTGCGGTAATACCCTTTCCCAGTCCGGATACGACGCCGCCGGTCACAAATACATATTTAGGCATAATTTTTCCTCCGTATTGTTACAAAATTCTATTCCTTTCTATTGTACCATCTTTTCCGTCCAAATGCAAGAGCAATTTCAAATTTCTCTGAAACCGTTCACATTCCAACAGATTCTTCTCCATGTTTCTTCATTCTGCCATGAAATAATGCCTGATTTTTTGGATATTTCTTACAAAATGCATATTTTGGGGCTGAAAATCAGAATAATTCACGGAATACAATTGACAATCGCTGCGCTTTTATGGTAAAATACATTTATGTGTATGTGTTGTACACGATGCACAAATTCCCACCGCAAACGATTTTCAAATTTATTACAATTTATTTGGAGGTATCCCGAATGAAATTTTCTGACGGATTATGGCTGAATCAGCGCGGCTATGAGGTAAACTACGCTGCACAGGCATACGAGACCACCACTACTGCCAATTCCATTACAGTCTTTGCAACACCTACGACGATCTGGAACCGAGGCATGACACTGGGCGGCGTATGTTTGGAGATTACTTATACTTCCACTGCACCGGATGTGATTAAAGTGACCATCCGCCATCACAAAGGCAGTGCAGACAATCGTCCCAAATTTGAATTGAATGAGGATCTGGGCTATACGCCGGAAATCACACAGGGCGACGGCTTTATTGAAATGAAATCCGGTGAGACCGTGCTGCGGATCAAGCAGGGCAATGACTGGTCTGTTTCCTTCTCCAGAAACGGCAGATATCTGACCGGCGGCGCATGGAGAGCAACCTCCTATATCAAGGAAAATCAGTTCCATGCCAATGCACGGCTGGCACTTCAGGAAGATGACCAGTGCTTTAACTTCCCACAGGATCCCAAGACCGCCTTTGTCCGTGAACAGCTGACACTGGGCGTAGGCGAATGTGTATACGGCTTCGGCGAAAAGTTCACCACATTTGTCAAGAACGGTCAGACTGTGGAGATGTGGAATTCTGACGGCGGCACCAGCTCCGACCAGAGCTACAAATGCATTCCGTTCTATATCACTTCCAACGGATACGGCGTTTTTGTCAACAGCGCAGATAAGGTATCCTTTGAGGTCGGCTCCGATACGGTCAACAAGGTTTCCTTTACCGTTCCCGGCGAGGAACTGGAATATTTCTTCATCGGCGGCGAAAACCTCCAGAAGGTTCTGGAAAATTATACCACACTGACTGGTAAGCCGGCTCTGCCTCCGGCGAAGACCTTCGGTCTGTGGCTGTCCACCTCCTTTACAACGGATTACAACGAAGAGACCGTTACCTCCTTCATTGACGGTATGGCAGAGCGGGATATTCCCCTTCAGATGTTCCACTTTGACTGTTTCTGGATGCGGGAATTCCACTGGACAGACTTTGAATGGGATACCCGTCAGTTCCCCGATCCCAAGGCGATGATTGCTCGTCTCAAGGAACGTGGTCTGGGTATCTGCTGCTGGATCAATCCATATATTGCACAGCGTTCCAAGCTCTTTGATGAGGGCATGGAAAAGGGCTATTTCATCAAAAATCCGGACGGCAGCGTATTCCAGTTTGATATGTGGCAGCCGGGTATGGCCATTGTAGACTTTACCAATCCGGATGCCTGCAAGTGGTTCTCCGCACATCTGCGCACCCTGCTGGAAATGGGTGTCACTGCCATCAAGACAGACTTTGGTGAGAGAATTCCCACAAAGGTTCGGTATTACAGCGGCGCAGATCCCATTCATATGCATAATTATTACACCTATCTGTACAACCAGACGGTATTCAATACGCTGAAGGATTTCTACGGTGAAAATCAGGCATGCCTGTTTGCAAGAAGTGCAACCGCAGGCGGTCAGAAGTTCCCGGTTCACTGGGGCGGTGACTGTACGGGTGAGTACTCCTCTATGGCAGAAACCCTGCGCGGCGGTCTGTCTCTGTGTGCTTCGGGCTTTGGCTACTTCAGCCATGATATCGGCGGCTTTGAGGCATCCTCTTCACCATCCGTTTACAAGCGTTGGTGCGCATTCGGTCTGATGTCCTCTCACAGCCGTCTGCACGGCTCCACATCCTATCGTGTACCGTGGGTTTATGACGAGGAAGCCGTTGATGTGCTGCGCTTCTTTACAAAGCTCAAGGGCAAGCTGATGCCGTATCTGTTCGCACAGGCAGTCAAGACCTCCACCACCGGCGTTCCCATGATGCGTGCCATGGTCATTGACTATACAGATGATATTGCCTGCCGCTATCTGGATCAGCAGTATATGCTGGGTGACAACCTGCTCTGCGCACCGGTATTCAACGAGGAAGGCATTGCAAACTTCTATCTGCCGGAGGGCAAGTGGTATGACCTGATTACCGGCAAAACACTGGAAGGCGGCAAGTATCATACACAGAAGTGCAGCTTTATGGAAATGCCCGTTCTGGCAAAGCCCAATTCCATCATTGCCATGGGCAGCTTTGAAAACCAGTTTGAGTATGACTATGCAGAGGGCACGGACTTTATGATCTGCAATCTGGAGGACGGCAAATCTGCAACAGCTGAAATTTACGATATCCATGCAAATCTGGTACTGACCCTGACTGCACAGCGCAGCGGCAATACCATTACAATTACTGCATCTGAAACGGATAAGACCTTTACCGTATCGGTTGCAGGTACAGACAAGAAAGTCACCATGTCCGGAACACATGCAGAGATTACACTTTAATTAAAATAAAAAACAGGGGGTAAAAGGCTATGGGAAAGAGAGACAAAGAGATCGAATATATCTGGAGCGACAAAAAGCGGACATTCCTGGGTCTGCCGCTCTCATTCACTCGTTATTATCTGACGGAAGAACGTCTGATTACCCGCATCGGTTTTATCAAGATTGAAGAAGACGAACTGGAGCTTTACCGAATTCTTGATAAAAGAATGAACCGTACCTTCTCACAGCGGCTTTTCGGCTGCGGTACAATCATTTTGTACTGCAAGGATGAAGATACTCCCGAAAAACATATTGTATCCATCAAGTGTCCCCGTGAAGTATCCGATCTCATCAGTTCTCTGGTCAGCCAGCAGAAGGATCGGTATGCAATCCGCGGCAGAGATATGCTGGGGGCTGCACTGGATGATGATGACCACTCCAGATAAAAGGACAAATCCCTGCCGGGGCAGGGATTTGTATCAACACCATATTTTACGCATATTCAAATAGGCGAAGGACGCATGGAGGTGTCAATTGCAGCGGCATGTGCCGGCTGCGCATGGATTCGATACAGATAGATAAAGGAGTTCCTAAACATGCTTTCATTTATTACGGAAAAACAGACTGTCTGGGAAACACTTCAGGCAGAAGCACGTCCGATTTTTATTTATGGCATGGGCGATGGTGCGGAGAAAATTATGCGTGTTTTTCGGGAGAAGAACATCCCGTTGGCAGGCATCTTCGCCAGCGATGATTTTGTAAGAGGCCATTCTTTTGCAGGCTATAAGGTTCGTAAGCTTTCAGAAATTGAGGAACAAGTCGATGATTTTGTCATCGTACTGGCATTTGCTGCGGGCTATCAGTCTCTTGTGGACAAGCTGCTGGAAATTGCACAGCGGCATACCCTGCTTGTGCCGGATGTGCCGGTTGCAGGAGGCGGTCTGTTCACTTATGACTACTGCCTGGAACATGCCGATGAAATCCAGCAGGTTTATGACATGCTGGCAGATCCGTTCTCACAGAAGGTATACGCAAATATCATCAATTTCAAAATCAGCGGTAAAATTCCCTACCTGATGGAGGTTACTACCCCTAAGGAGGATATCTACCGCAACATCATTCGGCTGACGCAGAATGAAACCTATGTGGATCTGGGTGCCTATAACGGCGATACCATTCAGGAGGTGCTTGCGTTTACAAAGGGCAAATACGTCCGTATGTACGGCGTAGAGCCGGATCGCAAGAACTTCAAGAAACTGCGCAAATGTACAGCTGACCTGCCATATGTCAGCATTTACAACGCAGTTGCATGGTGCACGGATACAGAGGTTCCCTTTTCCACCAAAGCAGGCAGACAGTCTGCTGTGTCTGCTTTCGGACAGACCATTGCAGCACGATCTGTGGACAGCATTCTGGAGGGGAAACCTGCAACCATTATCAAAATGGATGTAGAAGGCTGTGAACGTGAGGCTTTGTGGGGGTCTGCCCAGACGATTGCAAAATATGCACCGAAGCTCATGGTTTCCCTGTATCATCGCAATGAGGATATTTTTTCGCTGCCATTGCTGATTAAAACACTGAACCCCCATTATGATATCTATATCCGTCATCAATTGTATATCCCTGCATGGGAAACCAATCTCTATGCAGTTCCACGTAAATCCTGACATTTTTATTTTTTCAAATAAGTACGGTCACACAGTTTTCTGTTCCTGTGTGACCGCTTTTTTCTACTCTACAATTCTACTACTTTTTTGCTTTTTAACCAGCCTGCATTGGGCATGCAGACGGTTTTTTGTATATTTATGCAGGTGCACCGCCCATCATGCCGCCGAAGCCGTCGGGGGGTGTCATACCATCCATGTTACCGCCCATCATGCCCCCGCCATGGCCGCCGCCAAAGCCGCCCATCATACCGCCGCCGCCAGCAGCCGTGGTTTCGCTCCATGAGCATTCTGTGCCGCCATCCAGAGAGCCTTCTGTTGCCCAGCCATCCGGACTCAGTGTACCCGTAAAGGTACCGCCTACCACCAGTCTGCATGCCGTAATATCCGATACATTGCCGTTTCCATAAATGACATCGCTGACCTGTTTATCCAGCTGAATGGTGGTCAGGAGCGTACCGTCTGCATCCAGAACCGTCAGCATATCTCCTGCGGATGCGTTCAGCGAAGAGGTCATCATACAGCCGGCTGGATATTCCATCATGCCTCTGGAGGAAAGTCCCAGTACAATGCCGCCGTTCATATACATGGTGCCATCGCTGTCCAGCGAACCGTCTCCGCCGCTGACAGGGCCGGAAACAATCACCACGCCGCCGTTGAAGTAAATATCTCCGTTGGAATCTATGCCGTCTCCGGCTGCATTCACATAAATGGTGCCGCCGTCTATCTGCATGGTATGTTCTGCACTTTCGGTGCCGCCAGTATTCATGCCGTCATCGGATGCATTGAGAATCCGAATATTGCCGCTTTCAATGGTCAGTGCCGCCTTGGATTCAATCCCCTCTGTACACTGTTCGATGGTTATGGCGGTCTGCGCACCGGAAATGGTTACATTGCCATGACCTGAAATGCCCTTTGCCATGGTAGAGGTAAGGGAAAAGCTGCCGCCGGAAAGCTGCATATCACCTGTGGCATGCAGGCAGTGATCCGTGGACAGCACCTGAACGGTACCGCCGGTAACCGTCATAGCACCGCCGGCTTTCAGCCCCTTGCTGCTGAGGGAATCTTCTGCGGCTGTATTGGTTTCCGCTGTTGCCGCAGTAGGCATAAAGCCCATACCGCCTCTGCCGCCGAAGCCGCCGCCCATCATGCCGCCGCCCCAGTCTGCACCGGAATCGGTGGTATCAATTTCACCATTTGTTTTCACATCCAATGTGCCGTCTGCAATTTCCAGCGTTGTCTCTGCCTGAATGCCGTCACCGCCGGCTGTAATATGAACCGTACCGCCGTCAAAGGCAATCCATCCCTTGTCCGGATCGTCTGTTTTGGTGGCTTTCAGGCCATCATTTCCTGCGGTAATGTTCAGCGTGCCGCCGCACATGGAGAAGGACTCCGTGCCTTTTACTCCGTTATGGACAGCATCCACCGTCACAGTGCCGCCGGTGATTTTCAGATCATCCTTGCAGACAATACCATCCGCACACGTACCGTTGACAATCAGACTGCCGCTTCCGTTGATGGTCAGCTTATCCTTGGCATAAACGGCTGCTGCGGTATCATCCGTATCGGAAACTGTATAGGTTCCGCCGTCTGTAAAGCTGTTCTGCGTCCCGTCCGCCAGTGACAGAATGGTACGCTTTTCATTGGTACATACAATCGCTGCTCCGTTGGAATTTGTAACAGATACGCCGTCCAGATAGAGCTTTACCTTTTCGCTGCCTGTAATGCGAATCTGTCCTTCTGTAAGGCTGCCGGTAACGGAATAGGTACCGCCCTTTGAGATGGTCACCTCTGTACCGGAGACAGAAACCCCGTCATCGCTGCCTGTAACAGAAATCTGAGCACCTTGCAGCGTGATTTCCGCATCAAAGCTGTCATAGGTAGCTGTCAGGTCATCCTGGTCATATTCAGCTTTCGTAGCTGCTGTAACGGAGGAAAGGGGCTGTATGCCTGCTGTTTCAGCAGGCTCTGTAGTGGTTTCGGATTGCGCTGCATCGGCTGCCGGATTGGATTCGGCGGTGGTTGTTGAAGCGGAATCTGTAGCTTTTTCAGCAGAGGTCTGGGTCTGCACCGCCGTTCCCTCAGACGTTTCGTTCGAATCAGAACAGCCTGTTGTACACATACAAGCTGCAAGTGCCATAGAAACTGCCCATGATAAACGCCGTCCTTGATGTTTCATAAAACAAAATCCTTTCTGTATACTCCCCGCATTTTATCTGCGTCTGTTTTTCTTTCTGTGGTTCTATTTTCCCATATGAGTATGATAGTTCTGTGAACTGTAAAAGGGGATTTGTTAAAAACGGTGAAAAAATACGGCAGATTCCGGAAAAATACAAAAAAATGACAAACCAGCGTACCGCTGGACCGTCTACCCCACCCCCGCTTCAGTTACTGAAAGCAGGAAGGCATCAGCCCCCTCCCACAAGGGAGGGGGGAAGCAATGCAGTTTGTTTCCCTTGAAAATGTTCCGGCGAAACATTTTCAACAAAAAACAAATGCTGTTTCCCCGTTTTTTCTTGGAAATTTCTTGCTATTATGCATTTTTTATGGTATAATAATTAGGAATATGCTTTTCCATCAAGCATACCGTAAGAATCATTCCATTCAGAAAGGAAACGCTATGATTACAGTTTCAAATGTCAGCCTGCAATTTGGCAGCGATACGCTGTTCAAAAATGTAGACCTGCAATTCAATCCCGGCAACTGCTACGGCATTATCGGTGCCAACGGTGCCGGAAAATCTACGTTTCTGCGCATTCTCTGCGGTGATCTGAAGCCCACCACCGGTGAGGTTTCCATCCCCAAAAATCTGCGCATGAGCGTACTCAAGCAGGATCATTTCGCCTATGACGAGTATACCGTCCTGGATACGGTGATTATGGGCAACCAGCGTCTCTATGATGTGATGCAGCAAAAGGATGCGCTTTATGCAAAAGAAGATTTCTCCGAGGAAGACGGTGTGCTTGCCTCTGAGCTGGAAGCAGAGTTTGCTGAAATGGATGGCTGGGAAGCAGAATCCAATGTCTCCAAGCTGATTCAGGGGCTGGGGCTGCCGGAAGAGCTGCTCTATCAGCAGATGGCAGATCTGTCCGGTAACGAAAAGGTAAAGGTTCTGCTGGCACAGGCACTTTTTGGCAATCCGGATATCATCCTCATGGACGAGCCCACCAACCATCTGGATATTGATGCCATTGCATGGCTGGAGGATTTTCTGTCGGAATATTTCGGCACCGTGATTGTGGTATCCCATGACCGTCATTTCCTGAACAATGTCTGCACCCATACGGTAGATATTGACTATACCAAAATTAAGATGTATGTGGGCAACTACGAGTTCTGGTATGAATCCAGTCAGATGATGCAGCGGCTCATCAAGCAGCAGAATAAGAAGGTAGAAGAGAAAATCAAGGAACTGAAAACCTTTATTGAGCGATTTTCTGCCAACAAATCCAAATCCAGACAAGCAACCTCCAGAAGAAAGCTGCTGGACAATCTGGCTGTAGAGGAAATGCCGGCATCCAGCCGCCGTTATCCGTTCATCGGCTTTGATATGGATCGTGAACCCGGCAAGGAGATTCTACAGGTTTCCGACCTGTGCAAAACCGTGGACGGCGTAAAGCTGCTGGATCATGTGAGCTTCACACTGGGGCGCAATGACAAGGTGGCATTCATTGGCGAAAGCGAACAAGCCATTACCATGCTGTTCAAGATTCTCATGGAAGAGGAACAGCCGGATTCTGGTACATTCAAATGGGGTGTTTCCACCTCTACCTCTTATTTCCCTGTGGATCATTCTGCATACTTCAATGACTGTGACCTGTCCATTCTGGACTGGATCCGTCAATATTCGGAAAATGATATTACGGATACATTCCTTCGGGGCTTTCTGGGCAGAATGCTCTTCTCCGGCGATGATGTATACAAGCCGGTAAAGGTACTCTCCGGCGGAGAAAAGGTGCGCTGTATGTTCTCCCGTATGATGCTGTACCATTCCAATGTACTGCTGCTGGACAGACCCACCAATCATCTGGATCTGGAAAGCATTACCGCCGTCAACAATGGTCTGGTCAGCTTCAAGGGCGTGGTTCTGCTTTCCTCCCATGACCACGAGATTCTGCAAACCGTTGCCAACCGCATCATTGAAATCACACCGGAGGGCTGTCTGGATCGTCAGGGCACCTATGAGGAATTTCTCCAGTGGAAAAAAGAACAGGGGAAATAATTCACTCAAAAATTCAAAAGCAAGAAAAGTTTTTCGGTCCAGCAGTTTTTCAAAAATGCTGGCGAGGTCCAGGGCGAGTAGCCCTGGTCGCCGTCCGCAGACGGCGAAATCCCCTGCGCCATTTTTTGGCGCACAGATAAACAGAAGGAGTTTTTTGTATGAGTTCCAATGATATTTGCATGCTGATTACCATTATGGTCTATCTGATCGGTATGGTCACCATCGGCATTTTATGTTCCAAGAAGACCAACAACGTAGGCGATTTTTATCTGGGCGGACGAAAGCTTGGGCCAATTGTTACCGCCATGAGTGCAGAAGCATCGGATATGAGCAGCTGGCTGCTGATGGGTCTGCCGGGTGTTGCACTGCTCTGCGGTACAGCAGAGGCAAGCTGGACGGCAATTGGTCTGGCAGTGGGTACATACATCAACTGGCTGATTGTAGCAAAGCGTCTGCGAACCTATACCCACCACTGCAAGGCAATCACCATTCCCGATTTCTTCTCCAGCCGCTATCATGATAATCATCACATGCTGATGGGCATTGCTGCTGTAATTATTCTGATTTTCTTCGTTCCGTACACAGCATCCGGCTTTGCAGCCTGCGGAAAGCTGTTCAATTCACTTTTCAACATTGACTATCATCTGGCTATGATTCTCAGTGCTGTTGTCATCATTCTGTACACCAGCATCGGCGGATTCCTTGCAGCAAGCACCACGGATCTGATTCAGAGTATTGTCATGACCATTGCACTGATTATGATTGTTCTGTTTGGTGTCAGCACAGCCGGCGGACTGGATGTTGTCATAGACAATGCCAAGGCACTTCCGGGCTATCTGTCCCTGACCCTGTCTCATGACATGGAAACAGGTTCTTCTTCGCCGTATTCTTTCCTGACCATCGTTTCCACACTGGCATGGGGTCTGGGTTACTTTGGCATGCCCCATATTCTGCTGCGTTTCATGGCCATTGAAGACAGCAGCAAAATCAAGACCTCCCGCCGCATTGCATCCATCTGGGTAGTCATTTCTATGACCGTTGCCATATTCATTGGTTTGGTAGGCAATGCACTTGCAGCCAACGGCACACTGGAGCCCATCACAACCAGTGACCAGTCTGAGCGGATCATCATCAAGCTGTCCCAGCTCCTCAGTCAGAACGGCATTTTGGCAGCAATCTTTGCGGGTCTGGTTCTGGCAGGCATTCTGGCAAGCACCATGTCTACAGCCGATTCACAGCTGCTGAGTGCATCCTCCAGCATGTCTGAGAATCTGCTCAAGGGTGTACTGAAGCTGAAGCTGAAAGACCGCACCTCTATGATTGCAGCCCGTGCGGTGCTGATTGTCATTGCCATTCTGGCAGTCATTCTTGCATGGGATCAGGAAAGCTCTGTTTTTGCGATCGTATCCTTTGCATGGGCTGGATTTGGTGCCACTTTCGGGCCGGTTGTACTGGCTGCATTGTTCTGGAAGCGTTCCAACAAGTGGGGCGCACTGGCAGGCATGGTTGTAGGCGGCATCATGGTATTCGTATGGAAGTACGTCATTGCGCCGAACTGTGCAAGCTGGGGACTGGGCTTCCTGAATGTATATGAGCTGCTACCGGCATTTATTTGTGCAGTGATTGCAATTGTAGCTGTTTCGCTTCTGACCGCAAAACCGGAAAAGGCGGTTACAGATGAGTTTGAGGAAGTCAAAGAACTTTGTAAAGCATAACAAAAAAGGGGCTGTTGCAGTTTTGCAGCAGCCTCTTTACTTTATCCCCCTCCCTTGTGGGAGGGGGTTGATGCTTTTCCGTTTTCAGCGACAAACAAGGGGGCTTCTCGCCCCCTTGACCCCCCGACCGCTTTTTTTGAGAAAAAAGCGGCGCAAAAAAACTTTTATAATGATAACAGCTTTTCTGCTGCTGCCAGCTTGGCACTGCATACAAATACATACATAGCCTTCTGGAGTTCTTCCTCTGTGGGGAATGTGGGAGAAAGACGGATGTTCTCATCCTGCGGATCTACTCCATACGGGAAAGATGCACCTGCACCCGTCAGGACAACACCAGCCTCCTTACACAGAGAAACAATTCTCTTTGCACAGCCGGTCTGATTGAAAGAGATGAAGTAACCGCCCAGAGGATTCGACCAGTTTGCAATACCCAGCTCAGAAAGCTCCTTTTCCAGTGTATGCTCAACAATCGCAAACTTGGGCGCAATCAGATCCTTGTGCTTTTTCATATGCGCTGCCATATTCTCAAACTTGCCCTCAAAGAAACGCAGATGTCTGAGCTGATTCAGCTTGTCATAGCTGATGGTAGCAAAGCCCAGTGACTTCTTCAGACTGGCAATATTCTTTTCACTGGCTGCCATCAAAGATACACCAGAGCCCGGGAACGTAATCTTGGAAGTGGATGCAAACATATAGCAAATATCCTCATTGCCCACTTTCTTTGCTTCATCCATCAGATTCGCCTGTACCGGCGGATTGTCAACCAGATGATGCATACAATAGGCATTATCCCAGAAGATACGGAAATCCGCTGCCTTCGGCTTGAGTGCTGCAAAACGCTTTACAACGGCATCACTGTATACAACACCGCCCGGATTGGAATACATCGGAACGCACCAGATGCCCTTGATGCTGTCATCCTCAGCCACCAGCTTTTCAATCATATCCATATCCGGACCATTCTCATCCATGGGAATATTGATCATCTCCATGCCGAAAAATTCACTGATGGCAAAATGACGATCATAGCCCGGCACCGGACACAAAAACTTCACCTTAGGAAGCCGTGCCCATGGTGTACCGCCCATAACGCCATTGGTCATAGCAACGGACATGGTCCAGTACATGGCATTCAGACTGGAGTTACCAAAAATAATGGTTTCTGACGGAGAAACGCCCAGCATCTGTGAAAAGAATGCCTTTGCCTCCGGCAGACCATCCAGCACGCCATAATTCCGGCAGTCCAGACCATTTTCCGCCTTATAGTCCTCACGCTTCAGGCAGTCCATCAAATCCATACTCAAATCAAGCTGCTGGGGGGAGGGCTTGCCTCTTGACATATCCAGCTTCAGATTTTCCGCCTGAAAAGCAACATATTCCGCCTTACAGTCAGCCAGAAACTGCTCCAGTGCTTCCCTGCTCATTTCTGATAACTTCATCTCAACCACATCGGATTCCGATGGAATCCTACTCCTTTCAAATTTTTCTCATTTTTTACAAAATGAAGGTCTTATGACCCAAAAAACCAACAGACTTATTATAGCATATCTTTCACTGGCTTGCAAGTGTTCACGGGTAAAATACATAAAAATTTATCATATAGGAAATTTCGGGAAAAAATGGCTGTTGCAGGACTTTTGTCTGCAACAGCCGCTTTGCGATTTTCACAGGTAAGAATTTTTTCGGTCCAGAGCCAGCGTACCGCTGGATCGTCTACCCCACCCCCTTATTTGTTACTGAAAACAGATAGGCATCAACCCCTCCCACAAGGGAGGGGGGGATGCGAACAAGACCGATTCCCCTTGTTTGAGCGATGAAATATCTATCTCTTGAAAATGTTCCGGTGGAACATTTTCAACGAAAAAACAAATGCCATTGCCCTACTCCTTATAGAGCGCATGATATGCCAGTGGAAACCCAGAACAGTTTATTCAAGAGTGCCCAATTCATCCATACCATAGGCATCATCCAGACCGCCGCTGCAGAAAAATCCATTCTGAATTGCATAAGCACAACCGCTGAGGAAATGATGGCGATCTTCAATGTCACAAAGCACCAGCTTTTCAGCAGATGCCGCACCGGCAAGCTGCTCCATATGACTGCGGATCATTTCCAGATTGCGTGCAGTAAAACCAAACTTATACATGCTGATTCTTCCGGCAAAGAACATCTTTTCCAGATTGTTCAGCATCAGGCAGAACTGATTCAGCAGCTCTGTTACCAGCGGCTGCAATACAGTATCTCCTGCATCCAATGCCGACAGGATCTGTGCCAGTGTAATGCTTTCACCATTGCCTTCTGTCAGACGGTACAATTCAGGTGTCTGCTCCTCGCTATAAAATTCGGCTGCTTTTTCACCGATTGCAGACGGGCTTAATTCAGCCTTTACAGAACCTCTGCAATAGCCTTCACACGGACGGCCGCCCGGGTTGACGCAAATTGTATCTGCCACCTGTGTATCTTTCTGGAATTCTTCCCGCAGATTATTCTGATACAGAACAGCCATATGATAAGCATCCTCTGCTTCATACAGCAAAACCTGATTCAAAGGAGCACCCAGATGATCCTGATACCGGTTGCTTGCAAGGGCGAACAGCGCAATGGCATTTCCGGCAAATACACGGAAATCCAGACCTTTGCCAATCATATCCTCCAGTTTTGCGAAATTGGGCTGACCCTGACGATCCAGAAGCCCCATTTCCGACCACATATTCGGCATAACACCAATGCCCATCCCTACAATATGTTCTCCGGTCAGGCAGCTGTTATTCAGCATAGTCTTTGCTGTACTGCGAATCATCTTTACAATATCCTTTACGGACGTATCCGGCTGAATGGCAAATGTACGCTTATCCATGGTTGCAGCATTCAGGGTAGTCAGACCAATGGAAACACTGTCCCGATCAATGTATGCACCCAGTGCAAAGCGATAAGTAGGATTGATATCCAGAAGAATCTTTCTTCTGCCCTTGCGCATCTCTGCGCCGGGATCCACAGGTTCTTCCCCTACTTCTTCCAGAATGCCCTGTGCAATCATTTCATTGGTAATAATGGTAACAGCCGCACGGGTAATATGCAGAAATGCAGAAATGTCTACACGGGAAATGGCTCCATTTTCACGGATTACACGCAGAATCTGCATACGGTTCCGTCTTTTTAAATCCAATTTACTAATACCATATTCACTCATAATTCTATCCTCGTCTCATTCAAATTTGTTGGGTTTTACGGCAATATCGGATGGATCCGAATTTATTATAACATAAAACTAAAGGAAATGCAATCCTGCGGCACCACTCAACTATTAAAATTTACTGTTTATCCACATATAAGGTTCAACAAATTTGGGACGTTTTCGACATTTTGACCATAGATTCGGCCTCCTCGGAAACTGGAGAAGTGCCAGATTCCGCAGGATATTTTGTGCCTGACAAAGAGACTCTCCCACAGGAATACTTGGTGTATTTCAAGGGAGAGGCTCAAAGTCAGGCACAAAAGAGACAAGGAGGATGGTGCTTCGTAAGTTTCCGAGGAGGTCTTTTACAGAAGCATGGAAAACACCTTCACTACCAGCGGCAGTGTACCCATGGAAAAGATTGTGGTCATGGCAAAAATCTGTGATGCATACACATCATGCAGTCCCAGCTTCTGACACTGAAGGGTACACATGGCAGCAGAGGGGGCTGCGGAAAGCAGCAGCACAACCATTCGCACCTCCTGTGCAATAAAGGGGCAGCAAAAGCAGAACGCCATGGTCAGAAGGGGAAGAATCAGCAATCTCAGCGCACTGACCCAGTATACACGAATATTCTTCAATGCCTCCAGCAGATTGGCCTGTGCCACACTGATACCCGAGGCAATCATAGCCAGCGGAGTATTCAGATTTGCAATAAAGCCCATCGTCTCCACCAGAACAGAAGGCAGGGAGAGCTGTGTAAAATACAGAATCAAACCAACCGCAATGCCAATGACGGTAGGAGAACGCATGACCTTGAGCAATGCTTTCATATCCCGCTTACCGGTGAGCATCATGATACCATGCGTCCATGAGAAAAAGAAAAAGATTGTGAGAAAAGCCGTTACATACAATACACCCTCTGCGCCGAACAGTGCACTGGCCAGCGGAATGCCCATAAAGCCGCAGTTGCTGTAAACAGCAGAAAAACGTTCAATGGCAGTTTCTCTGCCCTCTTTTCTGGGCAGAAGCAGCATAGAGCCCAAAATGGTCAGCACATAGGATACAATTGCCAGTGCAAAGATCCACAGCAGATTGATGACCAGCTGCGTATTATATTCCACTTCCATGTATGCATGTACCACAAGCACCGGCGTTACAATTTCCAGTATGAGATTGGACAGCTGCCGTCCTCCGTCACGGGTCACGATTTTCAGCCGATAAGCCAGCATACCCACCAGATTCAAAATCAACATGATGAGTGCCTGATTTGCAATAATACCTGCCATATAAAAACCTCCAAAAAAAGACCGCCTATCCACAAACGCAGACAGGCGGCAGATTTCGTTTTTTATTGTAGCAGATGATTTTGAATGATTCTGGTACTCTATATGATAAAAGGCTGAATTTGCCTGCCTTCCAATGCAGCTGCAACCGTCTCCGGAATCTGCTCAAAATGCGCCACCATGGAGGAAGGCTTCTGCGCAGGTGCATCCTGTCCCATGGGCACAAAGTAATAGTTTTTGGCATTCATCAGCAGTCCCAGATTTTTGGCTGAAACACGCAGTGCATCATTGGTGGCAGGTGCCAGCACAACAGGCTTTTCATTGCGCAGCATAGATTTGACCGCCATGGTCACAGTTGTATCCACAAGCCCCAGAGCCAGCTTTCCCAGGGTGTTGGACGTACAGGGTGCCACAAGAATACAGTCCAGCATATGCTTAGGGCCCAGCGGCTCCACATCAGCAATGGTCAGAAGGGCAGGCCTCTGACAGATTTCCTCCATACGGCGCACATGATCTGCTGCCTTTCCGAAGCGTGTATCTATGGTGGCAGCATGCTCCGAAAAAATGGGGGTCAGCTCTGCGCCTGCATCCACCAGCACCTGTGCCTGTTGAAAGGCACGTGCAAAGGTACAGAACGAACCGGTCACCGCAAACCCGATTCGCTCACCCGAAAATTTTTTCATGTCACTCTACTCTCCTCTATCATTCGGCGGATTGTGTCTGCAAGAATTGCGCCGGCAGTTTTGGGGGCAACCTTGCCCGGAGCAGCTGATTTCCGTTGACACATTACCGCAAAATGACCGTGCAGTTTTTTTCCGTTACAATGACATTCTGGAGGAGCAGGTGTGCCGCTGCCTTTTTTTGTGCAAATGACAGTGCTTTCCACAAACTTTCCCCGCTGCCGTTGATTTTGTGGAAAGTACGCTGTACTTGTTGGCTGAGCTGATTTCGTTTTTCATACAGCTGCTCAAGCTGGCATGCCATATCCTCTGCGGCAGAAGGATGTGCCCCCATAAATTGAACCGTCTGTGCAATTTCCGCATCCAGCTGACTGCATGCAAGGAGCGTATCTTCCGGAACGGTCACAGCTTCTGACAGCAGACGTTCTATTTCTGCGGATAAAACCTGTGCTATAGCATCTTCTATGGGCTGTGTACGAACGGCTTTCAGCCCACGGCAGGTGCCCATACGCTTTCCTCTGCATGCAAAATACACATAGGGCTTTCCCTTGCCATTGCTGCGCACATAGCAGGATGCGCCGCAGTAGCCGCATAGAACCAAGCCTTGCAGCCAGGAGCTTTCACCGCTTCCTCCATTGCAGGACGGCTTTTTCTGACGGAGTTTTTCCTGTACCGCCAGCCACAAAGCAGGCGGTACAAATCCCTTGTGGGTACCTGCTGCAATACAGAGGGTATCCTCATTCTGAATGGCATGGCATCCGCATCCGGTACAGTATTCCTCTGCCGGATGCAGCATTCGGGCACCATGCTTCTGAAAATAGGCATACACAGCCGCATTACTTTCCACATAGGCAGGATTGCGCAGAATCCTTCCTATCTGCATACCCGTCCATGTTTTCTCTTTTGGGGATGGAATCTGCTGTTGATTCAACATTTGTGCCGTACAATCCAGGCTCTTTCCACAAAGAGCCTGTTGATAAATGGAAAACACGACCTGTGATTCTGTACGTTCAACCGTCCAGTCCTTTTGAAAGCCATAAGGCGGTATACCGCCCAGTTCCTTTTTCATAGCTGCACGGGCATAATAATTGTCCCGGATCCGTGTAGAAATGGTTTTCTGCTCCATTTCCGCAAACATAATCAGCATATGTACCAGCATCATGCCCATAGGAGAACCCGTATCAAAATTTTCTCCATAGGAAATCAGCTTCACATGATGTGTTTCCAGTTCTTCGGATAATCTGGCAAAATCACTGAGTGAACGGGAAATGCGATCCAATTTGTAGACAAGAATGCCCTCTATCTCACCGGAACGGATATGCGCAAGCATTTGCTGAAAGGCTGGGCGTTTTACATTGGTACCGGTATAGCCCTTATCCTCATAGACCCTTGTTTCTGTGCCTTCCGGTACAAGCTTCCGGCACAGTTCAATCTGCATCTCAATGGAAACGGAGTCTCTTTTTTCAACAGATTGTCTTGCATAAATCCCATACACACGCATCACCTCAGGGCAGTTTATGCGTCAGCGCATAAAAAAAGCACTCTCCCGAAGGAGAGTGCCTTTACAGATATCAATCTGTGTCAGTCGCTTGAATTGCGCTTAGGAGAAATTACTTTCTCTTCTTAGCAACCAGAGCTACGCCACCGATTACAACCAGAGCTGCAGCAGCACCTGCTACCGGCAGAACATCACTGGTCTTCGGAGAAGATGTAGTACCGCCAGTCTTCTTGGTTGTGCTGGTAGTAGCCTTAGCTGTTGTAGTTGTAGCAGCCTCAGTTGTGGTTGTAGCAGCCGGAGTTGTAGTTGTAGCTTCAGCTGTTGTAGTTGTAGCTTCAGCTGTTGTAGTAGTGGTTGTTGTTGTAGTAGTGGTTGTTGTAGTTGTAGTTGTAGTAGTTGTTGTTGTAGTTGTTGTGGTTGTAGTTGTTGTAGTGGTAGTTGTATCCGGAGCAGAAATGATAATAGCACCATCTACCAGACCGCAAGAATCTGCACCAGCAGCTGTCAGAATTGTCTGTGCTGTGCCATCCAGACCAGCAGCAGCAGCTACGAGGTCGAATCTATCGCCAGCCTTAGCTGTGCTCGGTACAGTGAATGTCATGTTCAGAACAACGCCATCTTCAACAACTTCGCCGCCAGCAGCCTGCATTACAGATGCACCAGCCCATACGAAGCCTTCAGCTGCATTAATAGCCGGTACGTTCAGAACGGTGTTACCAGCCATCATAGAAGCCATTACAGCTTCACCAGAAGCAGCCTTTGCCAGAGTCAGTTCAGCCGGATAGTCACAGCCATAACCCAGTTCCATCCAACCGCCTGCACCAGATACAGTAATCGGAACTGTTACAGTGTAGTTAGCATTTACCAGTTCATCTAAGCTCAGCTCAACAGTACCAATGGTCAGTGTACCAGTAGCAGCATCAGCCGGAACAGCCATAACAGCAGCGGAAGCAGCTACAACAGCAGCTGCAGACAGAGCAGCCAATGTCTTCTTAAATGTAGTCTTCATTTTAGAAAATTCCTTTCAAATATAAAATTTATTTTTATATGATGGGCGTGCCGATCACGCCCAGTCATATACGTACCAAAGTTTGCTTGAAATTAGCCAGCAATGATTTCATCCCAAGACTTTTCTACGCCAGCAGCCTTAGAAGCATAGTAAGTCAGGATCATGGAAGCATCCTTAATTTCCAGCTTATTATCGTCTGTGTTTGCGCCAGCCTTAGACTCTGTATCAATATCTGCTACAAAGTAAGCCAGTGTTTCCAGACTTGCATCTGCATTCAGTGAAGCGGCCAGACCAGCTGCGCTATTTGCATAGTATTTCAGTACCAGAGAAGCGTCACTGATTTCAACCTTGCCATTCAGGTCAGCATCGCCCTTTACAGCAATGTAGATTGTCGGCAGATTGCTGGGTGTTGCATCGTAGTCATTTGCCAGCAGAACATCTTCCGGAGCTGTGAACTTTACATTCATCTTTTCAGCAACATACGGATAAGAAACAGCTTCATAGTATGCAGCCGGTGTCTCATAGGGCAGTGTCAGATACTGAGCAAAATCTTCCGGAGCAATTGCAATGGTCTTCTCTTCGCCGTCCAGTGTGCCTACCAGTGTCAGGGATGTGAACAGAGCATTCAGGTCAAATGCTTCCTCATCGTGAGAGAAGTAATAACCTTCGCCAGCTTCAGCCTCTACCTTTGCCAGTACGAAATTAGCCGGCAGTGTAGTAGTTCCTGTACCAGAACCTGTTGTGGTTTCTGTTGTGGTGGTAGAAGAATCATCTGTACCTGTTGTAGAACCTGTTGTAGTTTCTGTTGTGGTAGTAGAGGAATCATCTGTACCTGTACCTGTACCGGAACCTGTTGTGGTTTCTGTTGTGGTGGTAGAAGAATCATCTGTACCTGTACCTGTACCAGAACCTGTTGTAGTTTCTGTTGTGGTGGTAGAAGAATCATCTGTACCTGTACCTGTACCAGAACCTGTTGTAGTTTCTGTTGTAGTAACAGTAGAATCATCTGTAGTAGCAGTTGTAGTTGTTACATCAGAAGTTTCTGTAGCAGTCGTAGTAGTTACTTCTACATCCTTCATTGTGATGATTCTGGTTACATTGAAGTATGCAACACCTTCCGTGGTAACGCTTGCTTCAACCAGCTTATAGGAAGAATCGTAAGCCTTGCCTTCTTCAGCATTTGCATTTACGTAAGCCTCAACCTCAGCAGCTTCAGCATCCGGAATCTTGAAGGATACTTCATAAGTACCGTCGGCAACAGCAACTTCAAACTCAGAACCGCTCTTTGCAACTTCAGCAACATCTTCAGCAGTTACATCAAAAGTATAGCCGCAGCCATCAGCCATTCTGTTTACCAGACCAACAACTCTTGTAAAGCCCTTGCCGTGTCTTTCAACAGCCTCATCTACTGTAGTCGGGCAAGTGTAAGCAGCTGTTCTGTCTGCAACGAACTTGCTGACTGCTGCCAGCAGCTCATCTGCTGTGTTGTAGGAGCCATTGCGAACCAGTGTGTCATCCTTGCTTGCCCAATACTGTGCCTTTTCGACCTTGTCGATCAGCTCAACATCTGCAGCCTTCTGAACCTCAGCAGCATTTTCCATATCAGCGATTGCACCGAACTGGCTCTCAATCTCTGCGATCAGATCAGCCTGCAGACCATTGAAATAATCTGCTACATTATCCGGTGTCAGAGATGTACCGCCGCAGGTCATCTCATAATCTACATCTACGGTCTTGCCGTTCAGCAGTGAATTTGCATCTACAGTTGCAGTAAATGTCAAAGTCTTGCTGAATGCGGTCAGCTCTGCATCTGCACCCAGAGCAGCTCTAACCTTGGAATAGATCTTCTGTTCTGCATAATTGGAAAGATCCACTTCACCGGAGAATGTAATTACGCCATTCATTACGTTGCATGCAGTAACATCAGCATCGCTCAGAACTTCCCACAGAATGGTAGCGTAATAATTTGTGTCCGGCAACAGAGACAAGAGTTCATCCTTCAGCACATCCACCTGCTTACCATTCATATTGGTAATTGCTGTAAGAACCGTGGTATTCCATGTAGACTCAACCTGATCCTTCGGAATTGCAAAGAATGAATCGACTGTAATTACCTTTGCGCCTGTGTCTTCTGCAGAGATGTTCATCATAACGCCCTGTGTGAGGGCCATGGGAACAGCAACAGCAGCAGCCAAGACTCTGTTGAAAATCTTCTTCATTTTCAATTACCTCTCTTCAAATTTTTTTCGTGTTCATTTTCCTGCGCACACGTGATTGCAATACGCCTTTCATCCAAATGCCTGCGGTCTGATTGTGGCTCCAAACCGTCTGGCCTGATGACTGAACACCTGTGTAATACCATTTATGGGCACGGTGCATGCGTTGCCATAAACAATTTACAAATGTATTTTAACACATTCTTCTGAGAATGTCAAGGGATGCAGTCCTTTTTTTTTAAAATTCTTCGGAGAATATTGTCCTGTTTTTTGGTGCTTTTTCACAATCATCTGCCAATCCGTCGGAAATTCCAGAACTTTTTCGGATTTTTTCCGATTGACCCGGTGTATTTTTTGTGTCAGCTCATAACAGCCGGCGGAAGCCCCGGTGCCCACACATAACGGCAGCCGCTTTCTTCGATTGCGTTCCGGGAAGCACCGCCCGGCGAAGATGCCAGATCAATCAGCAGACAATCCGCCCTGAGCTTTTGCAAATGCTCTTTCTTGAAAATCTCTGCCGGAACCGTATTGAAAATCAGGTCATAGCCGGAAAGTGTTTCTGCATCCAGGGGAATGGGCACTGCATCCAGACCCATGGTACGCATACGTACACGGTCATGTGCCTGCCGTGCAGCAGCAGTTACACAGGCACCCAATGCATGCAGCCGGTTGGCAAGCAGTGTTCCAATGCGTCCGCAGCCCGTTACCAATACACGGCTGTTCCAGATGGTGCGTCCGGTTTGCTCCAAGGCAATTTTCAGTGCCCCCTCCGCTGTAGGAACTGCATTTGCCTGAGCAAGGGCACTACTATTTATATAATTCTCATAGGCGAATCCATTTTCTGCACAAAGCCTGCGGATCATGCCTTTGTCATTTCCCCCGAAAACGCTGCCGCCTGTTTTCAGTCCGGAAAGCACCTGCTCCGGTTTCAGCGGCTCATCCCCATAGGGAGCCGGTATCTGACCGTATGCATCCACAGACACCGGCGGTAAAATCAGGACGTCTGCACTTTCAACAAGTTTTCCACAAGATTCAACAGTCTGTTGAATCTCCTCCGGAAGCTTTTCCTTGGAAAACCCTTCCGTCTGCACCATAAAATCTTTCTGGAGCATCTGCGCTGCATACAGCATCCGCAGATCTCCCCCTGCTATCCGAATCATCGCTTTCTGCATCATACCCATCTCCGATCCATATATCGCAACCCTTGCCGGATTCCTTCCATTCTATGTAAAAATCGGCAACTTTGTGCCGGAAACTGAAAAAGCACCTGCATCCCTGCAAGTGCTTTTCCAGAAAATAATAAGGAGAATGTATGAAGATAAGTGGACTGCTTCCCCGCAACGGGGTTTAGAGAGGTTTTATGTAGAACAGCTGATTTTATTCAGCTGATGCGACTGCTTCTTCCAATGTCACAGTGACATTCATTTGCTGACCCGCACGCACAATGGTCAGCACCACCTGATCGCCGGCGTCATGCTCATTCTTATAATTATTCAGCTCTTCCGTATTGGTAATGGTCTGACCATCAATGGCAATGATGACATCCTGAATCTGAAGACCTGCCTTGTCAGCAGCACCGCCCTCGGTGATACTGATGATATAAGAGCCAACGGGGATATTATATGCCTGAGAAACGGCCTCGGAAACATCCTGACAAGTAATACCCAGCTGAGGACGTCCTGTTACATAGCCGTAGGTAATCAGATCATCTACAATTTCCTTTGCTTCTGTAATGGGGATGGCGAAGCCGATGCCCTCAATCGTTGCAGAGGAAGAATAGTAGGTAGAAGACATTTTTGCGGAATTGATACCGATCACCTGACCGGAGCTGTTAATCAGAGGGCCGCCGGAGTTACCGCTGTTAATGGCAGTATCTGTCTGAATCAGGGTCATTTCCTTATCGTTGATGGTAATTTCACGATTCATTGCAGAGATAATGCCGCAGGTTACTGTATTCTGAAGCTCCAGACCCAGCGGATTGCCAATGGCTACAACCAGCTCACCCACCTGACATTCATCGCTGTTTCCAAACTCTGCCGGAGTCAGACCGGTCTGATCGACCTTCAGAACAGCTAAGTCAGATTCCACATCATACGCAACGATTTCTGCCGGATAAACGGTTTCCTGATCGGACATCTGCACTTCAACAGAGGTTGCCTTGCCATAGCCCTGCGTGGAGTCATAAATGACATGGGCATTGGTAATGATATAGCCATCCTCAGACATAATCACACCTGTACCGGTTCCTATAGCTTCCTGCGTTTGTGTTCCGCCGTTTCCGAAGCCGAAGTAACTGAATCCGCCGAATCCGGAATAATCGGTCTGTTTCTGTGTAATAAAGGTAGACTGAATGCCTACAACAGAGGGTGTGACCTTGGATACGATTTCCGGAATACTCATTGCATCCGAACGGGAAGCAAGCTCCAGCCAGCTGGGTGTTGTACCGTTTACAGCAGCTGCATTCTGTGCAGTTTCATTGTCGCTGTCACCATCCGTTTTCTTTTCAGATGTATTCTGCTGCGGTTCTACGGCAATCTGATCTCCATCAGATGCATTGCCACGGTTTACGAAATAGCCCCCTGCAAAGGATGCACCGATCACCAATACCAGAGCCGTTACGCATGCCGTCACTTTGAGAGCCTTGTGACCGCCCTTTTTCTTTTCCTTCTTGTGATCGGAGGGCTGCTGATTGTTGTTGGAATAATAATTCACATAATTATACCCATTCTCATTGCCGGTCTGATTGGTATAGCCGTTTGTCTGATAGCTATTATACCGGTTGGTATAATTGGAGGAGCTGGAATTGGATGGATCGGTATAAGAGGTCCGTCCAATGGGCTCATCCTGATGGGGATTTGTATTCCGGTAGTAGCCGCTGCGGTAGTCATTATAATGACCTGCCGGATTTGCATTGCTGCCTGTACCGGCATTGGTTGTATGGGTTGTATTTGCAGAAGCAGCCTGCTCTGTACCTGTGCCGTCTGTATGGTTTGCAGCGGAAGCATTCACGCCGCCGTCTGTAATATCATTCATATTGTTGTTCTCATATTCAGCCATGATGCTCATCCTTTCAATATGCTCTGCGGAGCGTCTGTTCTTGTTGTTTTTGTAATTCTTATTATACGGTTTTATGTGATAAAATTATGATAGTCCATAGAAAACAGCGTAAAACCGGCAAAACATTTCTTTCACAGGCACTTTTTTTAACAGGCTCTCCTTTTAAGGAGAGCTGGCTTGCCTTCGGCAAGACTGAAAGGTTTTTTCGCTGCAAACGTTCCACCGGAACGTTTGCAGGATAGAGTTTGCTTCATGACTGCAACAAGGGGGAAGCGGTCTTGTCCGCTTCCCCCTCGAAAAGCTGTCGCTTTTCTCACCCCTTTTCCCCGTGCGCCAGAAGAATGGCGCAGGGTGTTTCGCCGTCTGCGGACGGCGACCAGGGACGCTGTCCCTGGACCCTGCAAGCCTTTTGAGAAAGGCTTGACCGAAAACTTTTATACCTTTTGAACTTGCAGCAACCTTCCCCCCCTCCCCAGTGGGAGGGGTTGATGCCCATCCGTTTTCAGTGACAAATAAGGGGGTGGGGTAGACGGTCCAGCGGTACGCTGGCTTGACCGAAAACTTTTATTGCTGCTGTGCAAGATACTCACTGAAAGTGCCGGAAAAGCTTCCTGCTGCACGTCCGGCGTAATAGCTCAGGATCAGAGAAGCATCCGTCAGATCGACTGTGCCGTCCTGATTGCTGTCTGCTGCCAGTGCATTTACACCCGTCACCGACGGCTGTGCATCGGCTGCCGTGCTTGCATACAGACCCAATACCGCACTTGCATCGGCAAGCTCAACCGCACCGTTCGCATCCACATCACCATAGCTGTTTTTCAGAACACGACCCAGAATCTGCTCATTCAAAGCCGCATTTACACCCGCCAGTGTCTGCTCTGCGCCGGAACGTGTATAAGCCGCACGCAGCTTTGTTCCATTTTCCGAACCGGTTTCACTGCGCTGCATTGCCTCCAGAATCGTTTCTGCAATTGCCAGATGACCAATGCTGTTGGGATGCACATCCACATTGGAAATCCCTGTATAGTAATGGGCACGGTCAAACAGCGTTGCATAGACATCAGCTACTGTTACATCCTGTAAACTGCGAATGGTATCATTTATACCGACATTGTAAATGATGTTATTGTCATCACCCTCCAGATATTTTGTCACATAGGAAGAGAGCACCTCCATAGAACCACTGACAGCAAGGGGCGTATCATCCGCATCCAGATCCATGGGATTGTAAACGGTCTGGAACACAATTTCCGCATGGCTGTTCAATGCATTCAGCTGTGCAGCAATTTCCGTAATATTGCTGTTACAGGTACTGATGAGATCCGGCATAGTTTGTTCCAGATAGAGACTCATCGTCAGCTTGAACAAAGGATTTGCCTCCTCTTTTTCACGCATGGCAGCAATCAATTCTGTCATGGTGCTGTACTGACTGGCATCCACAAATTCACTATTCAGCATAGGCTGCATAATATCATTGCCGCCGATTGTAACCAGAATCACATCTGCGCTGGCAATGGTCTGCTGTACGCTTGAGTCAGACAGCTTTGTGAGAAGATCGGCTGTAGTTGCGCCAGCCTCAGCCAGATTTATAAGCTCTGCGCCATAATAGCCGCTGACCATATCCGCATAGGGCAGAATCAATGAACCATCCATGGAGTAGCCGCTTGTAATGCTGTCGCCGAGGGCAACTACGATTTCTCCGTCAGCCGCATCTGCCGTCATGGGGCAGATTCCCACAGCTATTGCTGTCATTGTCAGAAAAGCGGCTGCACTTCCAAAATACTTTTTTTTCATAAAAAGCTCCTTTCCATACTGGGAATGAATGATTCCCAATTTTCCACTTGTATTTTCCATTATAACCAATCCGCACAAGCCTGTCAAGACAACGGAATGATTTTCCAGAACAGGAGCATTTATTTTATAGGCAGGAATTTTTTCGGTCCAGCAGTTTTTTGCAAAAAAATGCTGGCAGGGTCCAGGGGCAGCGTACCGCTGCACCGTCTACCCCACCTCCTTGAACGTTACTGAAAGCAGGAAGGCATCAGCCCCCTCCCACAAGGGAGGGGGGGCAGCGTACCGCTGCACCGTCTACCCCACCCCCCTTGAACGTTACTGAAAGCAGGAAGGCATCAGCCCCCTCCCACAAGGGAGGGGGGAAAAGCAATTACAAAGTATAAAAGTTTTCGGTCAAGCCTTTCTCAAAAGGCTTGTGGGGTCAAGGGGCAAAGCCCCTTGTCGCCGTCCGCAGACGGCGAAACTCCCTGCGCCATCCTTCTGGCGCGCGGGGAAAGGGGTGAGAAAAAGCGACAGCTTTTTCGAGGGGAAGCGGACAAGACCGCTTCCCCTTGTTCCAGCGATGCAGTTTGTATCTCTTGAAAATGTTCCGGTGGAACATTTTCAACAAAAAAGCAGATACTGTTGCCCTGATGATTTTCCAGAAAAACCCAAAACAGCCGCCCTGCATTGCAGAAACGGCTGTCTTGGGAAAAACAATGAGAAAAAAGAGATAAATGCTCGAGACTTCTGAATTAATTCTTTTTGTCTTCCGGCTGAAGCAGACGGAAAACAACAGCTGCAATAGCTGCACCGATCAGCGGGGCAACAATAAACACCCAAACCTGACTCAGTGCATCGCCGCCCATAAACAGTGCCGGCCCGAAGCTTCTTGCCGGATTGACGGATGTACCGGTAAACGGAATACCCAGAATATGTACCAGTGTCAGTGTCAGACCAATCACAAGACCAGCAACTGAGCTGTTCTGAATCTTGGAAGTCACACCAAGAATTGCAAATACAAATACAAATGTCAGTACAACTTCCACTGCAATTGCCTGAGCCATGCTTGCGCCCAGTGCACTGGCATCACCATAGCCATTTGCGCCCAGACCCAGTTCTGTACCGCCGAGAATACCCATCAAAACGGCAGCACCGGCAATACCGCCCAAAAACTGAGCAATCACATAGCCGATAAAATCGGTCACGGACATTTTACCAGCAACCAGCATACCCAGTGAAACAGCCGGATTGATATGACATCCGGAAACATTTCCTACCGAATAAGCCATAGCAACAATGACCAGACCAAATGCAAAGGAAATCAGTAATGTAGAGAATGACAACGGAACGACTACGCCCTGAGCATCCAGCAGCGCATTTGCAGCCACAGCACTACCGCATCCGAAAATGACCAATACGGCTGTGCCGATAAATTCTGCAATATACTTACGAATCAATTCCATCGTTCTTCCTCCTTTCTTCATAAATTGAATGATAGAAATGAACTCTATCTGTATTGTACCACTTTTGACAGCTTTTGTCAACGATTTCCGTCAAGGTTTGTGTAAAATTCCGCCGAGCATTTTTGGTAATTTTGTCAATTGACATGCATTTCCATGTAATATATTATACAAAAAATGCATAAGGCTGCCTGTTTGAGAAACGGCAGCCTTATTTTTATGCATGCATATTATCCAACCAGACCAGAACGCTCAATACCTTCCGTAAAGTGCTTTTGCAGGAAGATATACATAATGAGAATGGGGGCAATTGCAAGGAGACAGCCTGCCTCCATCCAGACAATCTGCTCCCGGGGGCTGACATCTGCATTATTAAACAGCGTCTGGGACAGCAGCGTGCTCAGATTCTTCAGCATCAGCGCAACCGTCTGATTCTTGGTAAAGAATGTGGAGCTTACATAGTAATCATTCCAGTACCATACCACAGAGAACAGGAATACGGTGAGGAACGAGGACTTTGCATTGGGCACCATAACCTTGATAAAGGTCATAAACGGACCGCAGCCGTCCAGATAGGCTGCATCCTCCAGCTCCTTGGGCAGTCCTTTGAAGAACTGACGGAAGATGAAGATCATCAGACCGGAGCGAATACCCACGCCCATTGCCGCCGGCAGATACATACACAGCGGATTGTTAATCAGATTGAAGGGCCCGAAGTAACGGAACAGCATGTACTGCGGAATGGAGATAACCTGTGTGGGCACCAGAATCATCAGTACAACAATGCCGAACAGCAATCCTCTGCCCTTAAACTTAAACCGTGCAAAGCCGTAGCCTGCCACCGCACAGGATGCCACCTGTACCAGAGAACAGCCCACATTCAGGAATACGGTTGTCCCCAGCGTACTCCAGAAATTCATGACATTCATGGTATCCTTGATAACACTCAGGGTCAGATGACGGGGAATCCACATAACCGTAGGATCACTCATATCCTCCGGTGCACGGAATGCACAGCTGATCATGTAAATCAGCGGGTAAACGATGACAAAACACAAACCAAACAGAATGAAGAAACGGAAGATCGGCCACACGATTCCAAAAATTCTGGAACGGCGCATATAGGCAATCTCTTGTTTATTCATACGCTTCATACGAATTTTCCGGGCTTCACGCTTGGACATACCGTTTCCGACTTCCTCATCGGGCTTGGGCGCAGCTGCCGGACTTGTAAGAACCTTTTCCATGATTGCCTCCTTCCTTAATCCACTTCATAGTATACGAACTTATTGACAATGGCTGTAACAATACCCACTGCCACAAGTACGATTGCGAAATAAATCCATGCCATTGCAGATGCTTCACCATATTTCCAGTCCATCTGCAAATCACCGATTCTGCCCATAACCGCATTGTTGGGGTCAGTAAAGGAGTCGATGATGGTGAAAATGAAGCATGCCAGAATCATGGAGCTTACATTGGGAAGGGTAATCTTCCAGAAATACTCCCATGCAGTGGCACCCTCGATCTGAGCTGCTTCCTTGGCAGAGGGCGGAATATTCTGCAAGGCTGCCAGGAACATCAGAATCTGAATACCGGCATTCCATACGATACCGAAAATATTTTCTGAAATGGTCTCGATGGTTGTCTGAACGCTGTCAGAAATGCCGTAAATACCAAGGAACTCCATCAGCTCACCCAACAGATCGGTGGAAAACATGGTAGAGAACTGACTGGCATCGCTGTTGCCGGTGCTTGCCATATTGCCGTTGATGATGTTGAACACCGGACCGGTTGCAATAATAACAGGCAGGAAGAAAACGGCTCTTGCAAAGGTTCTTCCCTTGAATTTCTGGTTCAGAATGACTGCCACGAACAGGGAGAACACCAGAATCAGCGGTGTTTTCCACAGGGTGGTCTGAAGCACAGAAACCAGATACTGACGATAATTGGGGTCTACATTCAATGCGTAGTTATATTTATCCAGTCCGACCCAGCTGCCGACCATACCGCCGGTATCCGGCTTGATTTCCTGGAATGAGTACAGAAACGACTGTACCAGCGGAATCAGAAAGAATATCAGAGCACCAATGAACCAGATTGCGATAAATCCATAGCCATACATACTCTTTCGTTTTTCATAACCCATCTTCATATGCTCTTCACGCTCCTTCCTTTATAGAATCCGCAAGCAGGTATTCTGTACCATCTACAGTAACCGATTCTTTTTCGAGATCTACAACAATCTGTGTACCGTTTTCATAGGTTGTTGTCATGATGCTGCCGTTTTGTTCGTAGCCGGTAATCAGCTGACCGCTGACGCCGGAGAGAATCTTGCTTGCAAAGGCATATTCCTGGGCAGCCCGCTGAGTCCAGTCTGCATAGTATGCATAATACAGACGGTCAAGCTCTGTATCCTTGAGGATACTGGTTTCCTCGCCGATCATATCATAGCGGAGGTTGCTGCCTGCAGCGATGGCCTTGAGCAGCAGCGTATTGCTGTTTGCACTGCCGTTGATGGCAGTGGAGGAATAGGATTTGATGCCGTGAAGCACCATCTGATAGAAGGGAATATCCTGATCAAAAATATCATAGCCGCTGGACTGAATGGGAACATTGCTGATTCTGTCCACATAAGCCAGTGCATAGGCATTGGCGGTATTGCCCAGTATGCTGTCCATTTTTTCGCTGAGTGTCTCATAGGACTGTACCAGCAGTTCCATGGCCTGATCTCTGCCGGCAGCATTCTTTCCGTAATCGCCGTACAGAGCCGATGTCAGCTCGGACAACGCCACATTCCGGATGCCCTCATCGCTGTAATTTTCAGCAAGCTCTGAGAAGACCTCAGGAAATGCAGTGGGTGTCAGCAGGGACAGAGGCGATTTCTTGGTCTGCTGTGTGCCATACGCAAGATTGTAGGTATACTTTCTTGCATAGGAGCCGGATACACGGATGGTGGTATCCTGGAAGGTATAATAGCCGTTGCCGGAATTGAAGCCCAGGTTCTGGACAGCCGGATAAACGGTATAGCCCTGCTCTTCTGCAAAGGTCAGCAGATCCTCAAAATCACTGCCGCCGATACAGCCTGCCGCATCCGCATCCATATCCACCTTATTGGCAATGCCGTCGTTGGTCCATTTATTGTAGCTGACCACCAGATTGTCCACGCCTGCATCGGACAGGGTCTGCATAATATGCTCTGCCTGCTCGCAGGTAGTGAGTGCGGTTTTCATGGTAATGGGAATACCCAGAATGGAACGGGATTTTTCTACGCCGCCGTAGAAATCCACATACAGCTCCGGCTCTGTGGCATCGGATGCTTTCACATGCTGCTCATCCATCAGATAGCTGCGGTATGCATGGGCGACATCCACATAATCCATGCCGTTTTTGTCTGTATCCTCCAGGGGATAATACCGCAGGGTAATGGCATCATTTTTCATACCGCCGGATTCAAACACCGTCAGGGTGGTGGTATTGTCGCCGGACATGTAATAGGTATCGGTACTGCGCATGGTAAATTCAAAGCTGCAAACATTGTAGCTGCTCTTGGACTGACCGCTGACGCTGGCTTTCAGCTTTGCGTTGGCATCTCCGTTTGTGCAGACCACCATCATGCCCTGATCGCCGTTCACAATGCCGTACATGGGGAAGTAAACCTGTTCGGTAACATCCGGCTCCTGAAGGGGAACCGCCGTCAGGTCTGAACCGTAAACCGTCTGGCTGTAGCTTTTGGAGGATGTCTTTCCGTTGTTGAAGTTGATGAGCGCACCGGAGCCGTCCGGAATCACGAAATAGCCCGTATCCTTGGAGCTTGCCGCACCGAAATTATTCATAATTGTAACACTGGTCAGCAGCTTGCCGTTGGTCGTGGAGGTGTTCTCCTCTTCAATATCGGCTACATCGATATTGGCTTCCAGATAGGTATCTCGAAGCGTGTAGGTCACGGGAATGGTAATCCCTGCTTTTGTGAACGTATAGGTAACAGACACACCGTTGCTGATATCCTTGACCTTGATTTTTGCATCGCTGCCGGAACGCATATTGGTAGTTGCACGATTGGCAGGCTCACCGTACACCATATTCAAAGAAGACTGCAAGTCCGAAACAATGGTGCTGGTAGCAACTGTATCATGACCGGAGCCTACCGGCGTTGACCACCACATATAGTCCGTCTTTTTGTCTTTCAGTCCGATGATGGCATTGTCATCATTGACATACATGGCAAGGTTGTCATTTTCCGTCACGAAACGGCCTGCACTGAGCAGCTGGTTGTATGCATCATTCAGCACATAATCCCATGCACCGGTTTCATCGGTGTAATGCACCTCACCGTTCTTTGCATTGCCCTTGCGGGTCAGGCTGCGCTCCACTTCATCGAAATCATCGTTGTAAAGCTCCAGCGTCCGGTTGTCCATAGACAGGAACAGATACTCGCTGTCCAGCAGGGAGACAATTTTCCGCACCATGGTGACCTTTTTATATTCAGGATCTGTATAGACCAGCCATCTGCCCTCTTCACTCAGGAAGATGACAAAATCCTTGGTATCGTCCTCTTCCTCCAGCGTGCAGACCACCTTGCCGGTTTCATCATCGATACCTGCAAGCTCAATATGCTTGAGCAGATTCACAACATCCTCATCTGCGATTTCGTCCTTGTATTCCTCCGGACGCAGATAGAATGTAATGCCCTCGCAGGAATTGAGCCGGATCATATGCTGCTCCACCTGCTTTGAAGTAATCTCGATTTCCTCTTTCGCCTCTGTACGGCGGGCTTCGTCTCCGGATGCCGTTTCCTCTGTACCGGTTTCCGTTTGAGCAGCAGTCGTATCTGTCGTTTCGGTTTCATCCGCATAAGCTGCCACAGCGGTCAGCGGAATCATCATGGTCACTGCCAGAAGGCTGGCTGCCATTCGTTTCCAATTTTGATACAATTCACGTCACCGCCTTTCTTAAACCTTTAACCGATACGAGATTTCGGTATAAACAGAAGTTGCAAATACATAGACCTGCTGGAACAGAGCCACCAGCAATACCAACAGCACCAGAATCAGCAGCATGGCAACAATGGTCAGAATGATTGCAAAAATGGTCTTGGATACGCTGTACTGATGCACTGCCTTGATGGCCATAAACATCAGCACCACAGACCATATCACACCGATGACCTGCACCGTTGTAATGAAGATGATCTCATCCTGGGTCAGTAAGTGGGATAGAATCACCTGAATATACATCTGTGCCACATAAGGGATCAGCGCATAGGCACTGTAAATATAGATTTTCCGCATAGTGCCTTCGCCTTCCAGCAGGGTACAGATGGACCAGTTGCCCACCACCCATGTCAGGAAAAGCACAATGGTCTGTACCACAAAGGGCACGATACTGAACAGCTTGGTAGAGGACATGACAAACTGTTTGCCGCAAAAATTGGAATACAGAATCGAGCCGATAAACCAAAGGACAACAATCAGGCTGGCATACAGCATAGAGCCGCCCTTTTTCCAGCGCAGATCCTCAAAGCCCTCAAAGGGATGAAAGACTGTATGCTTGACCCACTGCTTTTGTGTTAAATCCATCATAACTGCATCACTCCTCCTCTCCCTCGTGCAGCATTTCAACCAGATTTTTGGGCTTCTGTTTCATTTTCTTTTTCTTAAAGTGACGATATACCAGATACAGTACAATCAGCGCAATCAGCACAATGGCAACCCATGTAAAGTTTGCATCCAGCCATTCGGAGCGATAGCCCTCAAACGCCTTATTATACTGCAAGGAGGATTCTGCCAGCTCCGCATACTTCATAGCACCCTCATAATCGCCCTGATTCAGCAGTGCAGAGGAAATGCCCACATAAGCGGCACGGTAGTTGCCGTCACGCCGCAGCACCTCATACCACGGGGCAAGAGCTTCCTCATAATAGCCGTCATTGTAAAGACCCACCGCTTCATGAACGATTGCACCGAAATCGGTTTCTTCAAAAATGGTGACGGTATTTTTCAGGCCATCTGTCACATAAATTTTGTCATCCAGCGTTTCCAGAGCTGTGGGCTGCAAGGAAAATCCGCCCAGCTGTTCCGCACGTGTACCCATGATAAACAGCAGGTTGCCGTCCTCATCATACTGGAACACACGGCCGGTTTCCATATCCAGACAGTTCAGCCGGCCCACATCATCAATATCAATGTCCACCAGCTTGGTAGAGAAGGTCTGATTGGTTTGGGCATCATACATAGATGCCAGGTCGCCGAATGTAACATCCAGTCCGGAGAACAGGTTCACGCCGGAAGGATTGACCTTCTTCACACGGTCGGATTCCGAGGAGGAGGACTGGGTAACAGTAAATACAAAGCCCTCATCATCAATATCAAAATTGGTAATACCAGCTGCAACGTTACGGGAGGAATTGGCACGCATCTCATCCGTTGCAATCAGATTCCAGAAATAATTGGCAATGACCTCCGCAGTCGCTTCCACCGCATTGGCACCGTAGTAGCCCTGAAATTCACCGCTGCTGTTGAAAAAAGCGGCACCGTTTGTAATGTTGTTCAATACGGCATAAATATTGCCTGCCTTATCCACAACCACCTTCTGGGGCTTGAACGTCTCATTTTCATAAAGGGTGGAATCCGGTTTGGTCAGCGTCATCTGAATATTGCCGTCCATATCGCTGACCAGCAGACGGGAATTGCCCGTATCGGCAATATACATATAGCCCGTATCCTTGGAAACGAAAATGCCTTCCGGAACAGACAGTGTGGTTTCATTGCCGTCCGCATCTGTAAAGGTGCTGTATTCTCCCACTGCTTTGGTAAAGGTTTCATCCACGACCACGATCCGGTTATTGCCGCTGTCCACCAGATAGAACTGATTTTCGCTGTCACGATAAATATCCTGAAGCGTATTCAGATTGCCGCAGCCCAGATCCTGACCGCTGACCGCACGGGCAGCCGTATAGCCGGCCTGTGAAGGTGTTGCCTCACTCCAGCGGTCGTAATTATACACATTGTAATGCTCATCCGCATGCACAGCCGGCAAGACGGTTCCTGTCATCAGAAGCGCACAGGAACATACGGCAGATGCAATTGCTTTCACTTTTTTCTGCAAGCTCCTCACCTCTTCCTTAGTCCTTAATGCCCGAATGTGCCATTGTTTCGATAACCTGTCTCTGTGCCAGCATGAAGATGACGATGGGCGGTATCAGCATGAATACAGCTGCCGCCATGGCAACACCGGCTCTTGCAAGACCGGCAGATGCAGCCTGCTGTACAACCGTGGGCAGGGTTTTCAGGGATTCATTGAATACCAGTGTACCGCCCTGAATATTCCATGCTGCCTGGAATGCGAAGATGATAACGGTCATCATCGCCGGCTTCTGGTTCGGCATGACAATCTGCCAGCAGGTTCGGAAAAGACCGGCACCATCCACCTTAGCGGCTTCAATCATGGCATCGGGAATCTGACCGACGGACTGCCGCATGAGGAACAGACACATAGGCGATGCAACGGACGGAAATACCAGTGCCATCCATGTATCCACCATACCCATCTTTGCCAGTACCATATACTGCATAATATAGATGACATTGCTCTGATACAGCAGGGAAACCACAATCAGACTGTTCATGACCTTGGCACCGGGAAACTTCACCTTTGCCAGACAGAACGCAGCCATTGCAGAGAAAATGACCTGTGCAACCGTTACTGTAACCGTAACGAACACGCTGTTGAACACATAACGGGAGAACGGAACCCACAAATCGCTGCATATACGGAACATAGACGTATAATTGGAAAGGGTCGGCTCAATGACATACAGCTTCGGGGGGAACACAAAGAGTTCCTGAACGGGTTTAATGGACATGACCACAGCCAGATAAATGGGCAGTACCATAAACAGACCCAGAATCAGCAGGAAAACAAAGATACCCACTGTACCTCTGATTTTCTGACCGGCACGATGGGAGGACACTTTCAGGTGTGTGCCGTATACTTTTTCTTTTTTTGCCATGACACAACCTCCTTAGTCCATATACTTGCTGAGCAGCTTGCTGATCAGCTTATTCATGAAGTACATTGCAATAAACAGAATCATACAGATGGCAGAGGCGTAGCCCATCTCATAACGAATCCAGCCGTAGTCATAGGCATGGTTCATAATGGTGTGTGCCTTGTAATCGGTACTGGGGAAGCCTACCAGATTCTGTGATACCGTACCGGCTGTAAAGGAGCTGACAATCTGCATAACAGCCGCAAACATCAGCTGCGGGCCCATAGACGGAATGGTAATGTAAATCAGCTCCTGCCAGCGGTTTTTGATACCCTCAATGGCACCTGCCTCATACTGGGAGCGGTCGATATTCTGGAATCCGGCACGCAGAGCAAGGAAGCCGGCACCCAGACTGATCCACATCTGAACTACAATGGTAACACCGAGTACATAGGAACCATCTGTGAGCCACTGAATGGGGGAAGTAATCAGACCCAGATCCAGCAAAATGGAGTTCAGATAGCCGTGGGAGTCGCCGCTGAAGATCAGCTTCCACACGGTATAAACGTTTGCCATAGACGGTGCATAAAAGATCAATGTAAAAATGGTTCTCAGCTTGGGATGCAGCTCATTGATGAGCCATGCCAGCAGGAAACAGAGTATGTAGCTGACCGGTCCTGTAAAGATTGCAAAAACCAGCGTTACACGGATGGATTCAATAAAAATCTTATCCGAAAGAAATAGTGTTGTGTAATTGGAAAGACCAATAAACTTGGGGAACTGTACCATGTTGAAGTCAGTAAAGCCCATAGGCAGTGACATAACAACCGGAATCACAGTAAATACGATAAAAAACAGCATAAACGGCAGCATCATGACATAAGCTGCTTTATTCTGCTTCATGGAAATCAGCGTCATGCGCCGCTGCTCTTTGCGTGTTCTTCTGCCAATTGCAGCAGTATCCAATGTAAACCCTCCTTATTCTTTTGAATCCGGACAGCAGAGAGCCGTTCAGCTCTCTGTCGTATCCAAGCCCAGATTTTCACGCTTTCTGGTAATTTCTTCATTGATGTCACGGTTGTACCACATCAGGGTATCACGGGGATTCTCTGCATTATTGACAACCTCACGGAATGCATTCATGACGTTTCTTGTAACCGCATAGGATGCCGGAATAATGGGGATTTCCTCCAGTTCCTCCATGGCAGTCTGAAGAGAGGAAAGCTCATCCTCGGACCATGCCAGCTGTTCCAGTGCTTCCTTGTTGGCCGATGCATAGCGTCCCATCTGACCCATCAGACCTTCCAGCTGTGTACCATAGGCAACCTGTACCTCCGTAGAGCAGAACCACTTGACAAATGTCCATGCATTTTCAATGCCGTTTTCCTTATCCGCCACCTTATTGAAGATGACCGCACCGGCATTGGAGGAGTTTACCGCATGGGAAATACTGCCGTCCTCACGAACCGTACCCGGAATGGATGTGAAATCCCACAGACCCTTGATTTCCGGAGCAGCGACCTCCAGCTGATTGAAGAACGTGTAGTCCGATACAACAACGGGATACTCACCGGTACGGAACCGGCTGAAGGCATCGTACTGCTGATCGAAGTCATACTTTGTATAGAAAGAAGTCCACTTTTCGAAAGCATCAATGGCCTCATTGGTATTGAACATGGTTTCCGTCTGTGCATCGTTATAATAATTTGTGCCGCTTTGAAGCATCAGGGTTGCAAAGGTATGACCGCTTTCTGTAGCCGCAGAAATCTGCGCCATATTGGAATCGGCAGCAACAGATGGCAGAACCAGTCCGGCGGACATATAGCTTCTCTGAAGTGCCGGCAGCATATCGATCAGATCATCCCAGGTTTCCGGAGCCTGTGTAAAGCCCAATTCGCTGAGTACATCCTTACGATAGAACATCATCGCCCAGCTTCTGGTCAGGGGCATACCATAGGTACCGCCTTCATAGGTATAGGGCACCAGTGCATTCTCCTGATAGAGATCCAGCATTTCATCATAGCCGTCCAGCTGAGATACATCTGTCAGCAGACCACGGCAGGCAAGGTTTACAGGGAATTCGCCGCCCAGAAACAGTGCCACATCCGGGCCTTTATCCGCCAGTGTTGCTTCCACAACGCCGCCTACGACCAGATTGATGGAGATGGGAATTTCATACTCGGGAATAAACTGAGATTCTACCAGATCCTTGACAACCTGCGCCTGATCTCGTCCCAGCTGTACCCAGACATCGATCACATCGTCGCCGGTTGTATCGGACAAAGAGGAATAATCCTCATTGAAGGATGCCACAAATCTCTGGAAGCTGTAAGACAGCCCTTCAAAGAATCCGGCATCCACATCGGAAAATTCATTGCCGTATGTGGTCAGTTCCATATAGTCAATTTCCAGCGGCTGATCCCGATAGTCACGCATCCATGAAGAAATGGATGTGATATAGTCCTTGATCTGAGACAGATAGTTGGGAATTTTCAGCGGTTCTTCCACGCATTTTTCCAGAATGACCGCCATGCTTTCCAGCGATGCGGCTTCTGAACCGGAGGAATTGGCCAGTGATTCAATTTCGTCCTGAATGGAGCGCAGTTCCTTTGCAATCCGGTCAAAGGTATCTACAATTTCCGGAATTTTCTCATGTACATAGTAATCCGTATACTTATCCGGTTCCGGGCCGGTAATCATAACGATTTTCCGGTAATATGTATTCAGATCCAGTACAATATCATCCAGCCGCTGCATATAGGTACCGATAGCACCGGGCACCGCTTCCATTGTAATGGTATGCTTTTCGCCGGCTGTGAGATAGATGTACAGATCCTCACCTTCTGTGGTCTGTACGGTTGTCATTTCAAAGTCGGTGCTGTAGTAGAAGCGCACCTGATCCATATCTTCGCACAGAACGGTATCGTCAATAAAAATCCGGCGGTTGGAGAAGAAGCCTCTCATTTCCTCCTGACGTGCTTTCACGCCCAGCTTATACCAGCCGTCATTGGGAACTGTTACTTCCCATGTAATGGTCTGCTGTGCCTTTTCCCAGTTTCCTTGTCCGATGGTGTTATACAGCAGGTGCCGGGGGTCGGAGGGAGAAACCGCACAGCTGGAATTATCATAAGTGGGATACAGAACGGAATCCGACTTATACACAGCAGATTCGCCCTCAATCCGAATGGTTTCGGAAAGGGTATCCTCTATGCTGACGGAGGCATCCACGGAAGCTTTATATGCATCATAGCTCTGATAGGGCTTGGGATTATAGAACTTGAGATATTCCAGTGCAAACCAGCCCTTTGTGGCATCCAGTGTAATGGTATGTCTGCCTTTTTCCAGATAGAAAATAATGGGGTCATTGAACAGACCGTCTGAATCCTTCAGATCTGTTTTCTGCCACATTTCCACCTGAATCTGTGCGGGACGCACTTCATCGCCGGAGGAATCCTTTTCGATATCCTTTTCATTCCGGAAGACCTTGTTCAAAGTAATACGGGAAGCGGAATCATAAGGAATGGTTCCATCAATTGCAAGAGAAAATTCGATGGTTGCCGTATTGGAAGCGATGGGGCAATAGGAAGCCTCCACACAATAGATACCGGTTTCAGGGACTTCGATTTCATATGTAAAGCTGCCCCCTGCACTGTTCCAGATCAGTGCATCCGGACAGCTGCTTCCATCCTCCTCACCCGTATAGGCACCTGTTTCATACGTTTCACAGTCCGTTTCAATAAAGCTGGTACCATTTACCAGAATGGATGCATCCGGTCTTGGTTCGGACTGATACATATTATAATAATCACTGTAGGCCATTTGCTGTTCATAGTACAAATCGCCTTGGGCATCCGTACGGATGGCTGTTTCTTCTGCATGCCCGGAAGACAAAGATACGGTTTCTTCTTCCGCAAACGCTGCAAACGGCACAAGGCTGCTTGTCATCATGCAAGCAATCAGCACAGAAGCAAATCTGCCCCGCCTTTTTTTGTTTGTCACATTTTTTCCACCTTTCCTTTATGCCGCCATATTTTTGCACAGCAGCACACCACATTCTATATAAATTTATTATAGCAATTTTCCTGATTATTGTCAAGGTGCGCAAAAGAAAAATCCAAAGTTTTCTCTTTTTGGTAAATATGCACTTTCGTGCAGCAAGATTGTCCGGTTCAGCCGCAAAAAAATGCGGTTTCAGCAATATTTACATTACCGAAACCGCGCAATATTTCTTTATTTCTCTGAAACTGTGATATTTTTCGTCAATCTGCATAACAGCGAGAATTGTATCATTCAGCGTATAATTGAGGCTCTCCTTTTAAGGAGAGCTGGCTTGCCGAAGGCAAGACTGAGAGGTTAAGAGGGGTTCTATTCGCTGCAAATGTTCCACCGGAACATTTGCAGGATACACTTTGCTTCACCGCTGGAACAAGGAGGGGCGGTCTTGTTCGCCCCTCCTCGAAATGCTGTCGCATT
>JBJERF010000076.1:0-19140 GCA_051882115.1 Ruminococcus sp.
AAAATATTCATATGAATCATTCCTCCTGTTCAAAAATAGACCTCCTCGGAAACTGGAGAAGCGCCAGATTCCGCAGCATATTTTGTGCCTGACAAAGAGACGCTCCCACAGGAATACTGGGTGTATTTCAAGGGAGAGGCTCAAAGTCAGGCACAAAAGAGACAAGGAAGATGGTGCTTCGTAAGTTTCCGAGAAGGTCTAATAAAAATCGCACCGAGTCATCCCTTTTTGGGGCATTTCGATGCGATTTTTTATCAGACTGAAACAGCTGGTTTCATAAAGCCGGATTTACTGAGCAGCTGCCGGGAAATAATCAGAAATGACCGGATTCATACCAGCTGCTGCTGCTGCATAGTACTTCAAAACAGCAGATGCATCAGACAAATCTATAGAACCATCTGCATTGACATCAGCAGCCTTCATCTGTGCTTCATCAAAAGAACCTTCGCCGCCTGCTGCCTTGGTAGCATATTGACCCAGAATAGCAGAAGCATCGGACAATCCAATCGCACCATCGCCATCTACATCGCCATATGTTACATCAGAAGAACCGCCAATACCAGTAATAGTAAAGGTTACAGTCAGAACATCGCCCTCACCTGCGCCTTCGCCCGGCAGTTCAGCAGGAATATCTGCAACCTTCGGAGAGGTCCAGTTATTCAGAATATTATAACGGATACAAGTACCATTATCACCTGTACGGAATGCACCGGTTGACGGACCCGTATACTCAATTGTATCTACTGTACCGTCTACACGATTCAGAACGATGCTGTCAATGGTCATTTGAACAGAGCCCTCTGCAATGGGATCCGAACATTCTTCCGGAGCAAATGCATAAGCATTGATGCTGCTATCAATGATAACTGCTTCAATAGAAGCCGAACCCTGTGTAAATGTGTAGCTCAGTTCATATGTGCCATCCACGGAAAATTCCACAGAGTTTTCTTCTGCTGGATCCCACAGGCTTTCTGCACCAGCCTGTACACTCATAAATACGGTATACGGAGCCGTTTCGGACGGATCCAGTCCCGTAGCTGATACGCAAAAGCTCAGGCAAGAAGCACCAATAGCGGCTGCGGAAAAAACAGAAAGTACGCTTTTCATAAATTTTGTGTGTTTCATTTTCTTCATATCCCTTCATATCGGTGAATTGCATTTTCAATCATGCAAGCTTATTATACCATACGTGAAAAAAATTGTCAATACAAACCAAATAAACTGCACCAAAATCCATTTGATTCAAGCCGTCTCAGCAAACATCTTTTCCATTGCCGCTTAAATAGTAGCTTGCAAGATAAAGAGAACCGCTGATCACAACCACACCATTTTTATCAGCTGCAAGAGATCGGGCATAGGGCAAAGCCTCCTGAATGGGAAGATGTTTCACAGGGCAATAAGCTGCAAAGCATTTTTCCAGTTTTTCATAAGGAACCGTTCCGCTTGTAAAGCCATCCACACAAATGACGAAATCTGCAACCTGTGCCAGAATATGACTTGCCGTCTTATAATCTTTTGTTTCAAGCATGCCAAAAATCACCACAACGGGAGAACATTCAGCTGTACGCAGAACATCTGTGAGCGCAAGTATACTGGATTGATTATGGCTTCCATCCAGCAGAACCGGCGGATGGTCTGCAATCAGCTGAATCCGTGCAGGCACCTGTACTTTCTCAAATGCATCCGCAACATTCTGCGCAGAAATCAGATAGCCATGCATACTCAGAATCCGTACAATTTCAATGGCAGTCATTGCATTGGAAACCTGATGCATACCGGGCATTTTCAGCACATAGTCCATGTTGTAATACTGAAAACGGGTCTCTGAAAGGGTCATCTGCAAAATGCGGCAGTCAAAAAATGAAGGCACCCGAAGGAATGCAGATTTTTTAGAAGCCGTTTCACGAATCTGTTCGATAACACTTTCCTCATTATCAGCTGATACAATCACCGGACAGCCATCCTTAATAATACCGGCTTTCTGCGCCGTAATCTCCGGAAGTGTTTTGCCCAGCAGTGCAGTATGGTCAGGTGAAATGGACGTAATCACACTGACAAGAGGCATCTCAATGATATTCGTGGCATCCAGCAGACCGCCTACACCTGTTTCCAGAAATACCAGATCACATTGCTCCTCCTCAAAATAAAGCAATGCAATGGCAAATGTCACCTCAAACTGGGAGCATTCTGCTGCAACATGGCACTGTGCAACACGAGTGCAAAGTTCTGCCAGACGCTCATCCGGAATTTCTTCCCCGTTGATACGGATACGATCGTTATAGCGCAGCATATACGGCGAAGTAAATTGTCCGGTTTTAAATCCGGCTTCAATGGCTGCCGCAGAGCTGAGTGCAAGGGTAGAGCCTTTTCCGTTGGTACCGGCAATATGCACAAATTGCAGATGCTTCTCCGGATGATTCAGCTCATCCAGAAGTGTACGGATACGGGAAAGATCCTTGACCGGCACACCGCTTTTGCTGAATTTCTGAATATAGGACATAGATTCCTCAAATGTCATGAATAATCCCTCATCAATCTATACAGAATTTCAAAACCTGTACCCCAGGAAGTACAGGTTTTGATAAAATGATCCGTTATGCCAGAAGTCCGGCAATGGACTGCTCAATTTTTGTCATCTTTTCCTCAGCCTTTGCAAGCTTTGCCTGTTCTGCTTCAATCAGCTGCTGAGGTGCCTTTGCCAGAAAGCCCGGATTGGAAAGCTTCCGGCTTAAAAAGTCAATATCCTTCTGAACTTTTTCCTTTTCCTTATTGAGACGTGCCAGTTCCTGATCCTTGTCCACCAGTTCATCCATAGGAATAAAAAGACGGGCAGCATCGGTAACAGCAGTCACTGCATCCGGCAGGTCAAAGGAGGTACCCACTTCCACCTCTGAAGCCGATGCCAGCTTTTCAAAGAAAAGTGTACAGCTCTGAAACAGCTCTGTTTCCTGTGTCTCAATGCAGATCTTTGCCTTTCGGGACGGCGGTACATTCATCTCTGTACGGCGATTCCGGACAGCACGGATGGCTGCAATAATCTTTTCAAACTGTGCTGCACTTTCTGCATAGTTATAAGCCTCATCATAAACCGGATAACTTTCCAGCATAATCATAGACTCCTCGTCCGTGAGTACCTGCCAGATTTCCTCCGTAATATACGGCATGAACGGATGCAGCAGCTTGAGCATGCCCCGCATAACCCAGACAAGAACAGCCTGCGCATCTGCCATAGAAGCACCGCCTGCCATGATTCTCGGCTTGGTCAGTTCAATATACCAATCACAGAATACATCCCAGATAAAATCATAAATCTTGGCACTTGCAACACCGATTTCAAATTTCTCCAGATTATCGCCCACTTCCTTGGCAAGGTCATTGAATCGGGATACAATCCACTGATCCTCCATGCGCAGGTTTTCCGGCAGACCCGTAAACGTGAAATCTTCCGGCAGATTCATCATAATAAACCGGGACGCATTCCACAGCTTATTGGCAAAGTTTCTGGCTGCCTTCACCTTTTCATCGATATAGCGCATATCATTTCCCGGAGAATTGCCTGTAGCCAGCATAAAGCGCAGTGCATCTGCACCATACTCGTCAATAACCTCCAGCGGGTCAATACCGTTTCCGAGAGATTTGGACATTTTTCTGCCCTGAGCATCACGAACCAGACCATGAATTAAAACCGTATCAAAAGGAACCTGTCCCATGTTTTCAAGACCGCTGAACATCATGCGGATCACCCAGAAGAAAATGATATCATAACCTGTTACCAGCGTGTTTGTGGGATAGAAATATTTCAGATCCTCCGTATGATCCGGCCAGCCCAGTGTAGAGAAAGGCCACAGAGCAGAACTGAACCAGGTATCCAGTGTATCCGGATCCTGACGCATAGACTTTCCGCACTTGGGACAAACAGCATGGTCTTCCTTGGTTACGACCATTTCACCGCAGTCATCGCAATAGAATGCAGGAATCTGATGGCCCCACCAGATCTGTCTGGAAATGCACCAGTCACGGATGTTTTCCAGCCAGTGGAAATAGATCTTGTCAAAGCGTTCAGGAATAAATTTGGTTTTGCCATTCTTTACGGCATCAATCGCAGGACCAGCCAGAGGCTTCATCTTTACAAACCACTGGGTAGAAACTCTCGGTTCAACGGTTGTGCCGCAGCGATAGCAGGTACCAACATTGTGGCTGTAATCTTCAACCTTCACCAGAGCACCCTCTGCTTCCAGATCAGCCACAATGGCTTTTCTTGCTTCGTATCGATCCATGCCTGCATATTTCGGATAATCATCTGTAATTCTTGCATCCTCTGTCATCACATTGATAACAGGAAGATTGTGGCGCAGACCTACCTCAAAGTCATTGGGGTCATGAGCCGGTGTAATCTTTACAACACCTGTACCGAAATCCATTTCTACATAATCATCGGCAACAATGGGAATCTCACGATGTACCAGCGGCAGATCCAGTGTCTTGCCAATCAGGTGCTGATAGCGTTCATCATTCGGATTGACTGCAACAGCCGTATCACCCAGAAGCGTCTCCGGACGAGTGGTTGCCAGCTCCAGATAGCCGCTTCCGTCCGTCAGCGGATATCTGAGATGCCAGAAGTGACCCGCCTGATCTTCAAAGTTTACCTCAGCATCGGAAAGAGATGTCTTACAATGCGGACACCAGTTAATGATTCTTTCTCCTCTGTAAATCAGCCCTTTTTCATAGTATTTTACAAATACTTCCTTTACCGCTTTGGAGCAGCCCTCATCCATGGTAAAGCGTTCTCTGGACCAGTCACAGGAGGAACCGAGTTTTTTCAGCTGTTCCACAATTCTGCCGCCGTACTGCTCTTTCCATGCCCATGCACGCTTCATAAAGCCTTCACGTCCCAAGGATTCTTTTGTGATGCCCTCTTTGCGCATGGCTTCTACGATTTTTGCTTCTGTCGCAATGGCTGCATGATCGGTACCCGGCAGCCACAATGTACAGTAGCCGGACATTCTCTTCCAGCGAATCAGGATATCCTGCAAGGTTTCATCCAGCGCATGACCCATATGCAGCTGACCAGTAATATTGGGCGGCGGAATCACAATTGTATAGGGCTTTTTCTTGGGATCCGGAACCGCTTTAAAGCATTCCTTTTCATTCCAGAGGGCGTAAATACGATCCTCAAAATCCTTTGGCTGATAAGCCTTTGCCAGTTCTTTTCTCATATTGAAAACTCCTTGTTTGATTTGATGTGTATGCACAATAACAAAAAATCGCCCTGAGCAATCCAATTTTCGGATTGCTCAGGGCGAACAGCTGTGTCCGTGATACCACCTGAATTCAGACCGGAGGTCTGCACTCATGCACCAGCTCATGCCGATGCATCTCTGTAACGGGAGAACCCGCCGTACATTACCCATGCCGCATCTGCACTTCACATACGGAACTCCAAGACTACTTCTATGCGGATGACGGAAAACTTACACCAGCCGTTTTCTCTCTGTACATCAGTGCCGCATATACTCTTTCTCTTCACAGTTTTTCATTTATGATACCTATTATAAAAGATAAAATGCATTTTGTCAAGTGGCAGGCGCATTTTTTTCATGGAAATTCATTTTTATCAAATTTCATACAGAAAATCCCCTGAGCCTGTTCGTTCAGACAGATACTCAGGGGATGCATTCCTTTTATGAAATACAGGGGATTCAGTGAATCTCAGCGTGATAAGCCTGCAAAGACTTCACACCAAACGATTTCTTTTCCCTCAGCGCACGGATGCCCTCTGCACTTGCCTTGGCAGCAGCCATGGTTGTAATATACGGGACACGATGCTTAATTGCAGCCTTACGGATATAGCTGTCATCATAAACGCTGGTCTTTCCGGCAGGTGTATTGATAATCAGCTGAATCTCACCATTTGCAATCTGGTCTGCAATATTCGGACGGCCTTCATAAATCTTAAAGATTTTTTCAGCAGGAATACCTGCTCCGGTAATCTTGTCGCAGCAGCCGCCGGTTGCAAGAATCCGGAAGCCCAGCTCATGGAATGCAGCTGCAATCTCAATCAGTTCCGGCTTGTCACGATCACATACACTCAGAAGCACGGTTCCCTTCTCAGGCAGCTTGGTCTGAGTGGCTTCCTGTGCCTTGTAATAAGCCTCACCGAAGGAATCAGACATGCCCAGCACTTCACCCGTAGAGCGCATTTCCGGTCCCAGTACCGGATCCACTTCCTGGAACATATTAAACGGAAAGACTGCTTCCTTCACGCCATAGTGACGAATCACACGATCCTGAAGTTCCGGAACCGGAGAGGCTTTTCCGGTAAACTGTGCCACCATGATTTCCGTTGCAAGCTTTACCATATTGATGCTGCATACCTTTGATACCAGCGGTACGGTTCTGGATGCTCTCGGATTGGCTTCCAGTACATAAACCGTATCCCCTTCAATGGCATACTGCATATTCATCAAACCGCATACATTCATCTCTACGGCAATCTTTCTGGTATAATCCTTGATGGTTGCAATCTGTGCTTCTGTCAGATTCTTTGCCGGCAGAATGCAGGCTGAGTCACCGGAATGAACGCCGGCAAGCTCAATATGCTCCATAACAGCCGGCACAAAGCAATTTGTACCATCGGAAATGGCATCTGCTTCACATTCCGTGGCATGATTCAGGAAACGGTCAATCAGAATGGGGCGATCCGGTGTTACGCCAACCGCTGCGGACATATACACACGCATCATTTCATCGTCATGGACAATTTCCATACCTCTGCCGCCCAGTACATAAGATGGACGCACCATAACCGGATAGCCGATACGGTTGGCAATTTCCAGTGCTTCTTCCACATTGACTGCCATACCGGATTCCGGCATCGGAATGCCCAGACGATCCATCATGGCACGGAAGTGATCTCTATCCTCCGCCAGATCAATGGTTTCCGGCGTGGTACCCAGAATATTGACACCGTTCTTCTTGAGATCTGCTGCCAGATTCAGCGGTGTCTGACCGCCGAACTGTGCAATCACACCTACCGGCTTTTCTTTTTCATGAATGCTCAGTACATCCTCCAGTGTCAGCGGTTCAAAATACAGTTTATCAGAAGTATCATAATCTGTAGAAACCGTTTCCGGATTGCAGTTGACAATAATAGACTCAAAGCCCATCTTCTTTAGTGCCAGTGCAGCGTGTACACAGCAGTAATCAAATTCAATACCCTGACCGATTCTATTGGGGCCGCCGCCCAGAATCATGATCTTCGGCTGATCGGAGGACGGACTCTTGTCCTCTGCAAGATGATAGGTGGAATAGTAGTAAGCTGCATTTTCCGTGCCGCTTACATGAACACCCTCCCACGCCTGACGAATGCCATATGCATATCTTGCACGGCGGATTTCCTCTTCCGGAACTGCCAGCAGCCGGCTCAGATAACGGTCACTGAAGCCATCCTGTTTTGCCTGACGCAGAACGTTCTCTTCCGGAACACTGCCCTGTATAGCAAGAAGTGCTTCCTCTTCCTGAACCAATTCCAGCATTTGCTGGAGGAACCAATGCTTGATTTTCGTCAGCTGATAAATCTCCTCAATCGATGCACCCTTGCGCAGTGCCTCATAAATAATAAACTGACGCTCACTGGACGGAAAACGAAGCTGAGCCAGCAGTTCTTCCTTTGTCTGCTCATGGAAATTCTTTGCAAAGCCCAGACCATATCTGCCGGTTTCCAGACTGCGGATGGCCTTCTGGAAGGCTTCTTTATAGGTCTTGCCAATGCTCATGACTTCACCTACCGCACGCATCTGGGTACCCAGCTTATCCTCAGCACCCTTGAATTTCTCAAACGCCCAGCGTGCAAATTTAATAACTACATAATCTCCGTCCGGCACATACTGATCCAGTGTACCATACTTGCCACAGGGAATCTCTTTCAATGTAAGACCACATGCCAGCAGGGCAGATACAAAAGCAATGGGGAAACCGGTTGCCTTGGAAGCCAGTGCAGAGGAACGGGATGTTCTCGGATTGATTTCAATTACAACAATTCTGCCGGTTTCCGGATCATGGGCAAACTGACAGTTGCAGCCGCCGATGACCTCAATGGCTTCTACAATTTTATAGGACTGCTCCTGAAGCTTCTTCTGTACCTCTTCGGAAATGGTCAGCATAGGCGCAGCACAGAAAGAATCACCTGTATGAACACCGATGGGATCAATGTTTTCAATAAAGCACACTGTAATGATGTTATTTTCCGCATCACGAACGACCTCAAGTTCCAGCTCTTCCCATCCGCTGATGCATTCTTCAACAAGAACCTGTCCTACGAGGCTTGCCTGCAAGCCACGGGCTGCAACCACCTTCAGCTCATCCACATTATACACAAGACCGCCGCCTGCGCCGCCCATGGTATAGGCAGGACGCAGAACAACCGGATATTTCAGCTTTTCTGCAATTGCCATTGCTTCTTCTACTGTATAAGCAACCTCACTGCGTGCCATTTCAATCCCCAGCTGATTCATCGTATGTTTAAATTCAATACGATCTTCACCTCGTTCAATGGCATCCACCTGTACGCCGATCACTTTTACATTGTACCGATCCAGAACACCTGCCTCAGAAAGCTCGGAGCAAAGATTCAGCCCCGACTGTCCGCCCAGATTCGGCAGCAGTGCATCCGGCCGTTCCTTTTCAATAATCTGTGTCAACCGTTCCAGATTGAGCGGCTCGATATAGGTGATATCTGCCACATCCGGATCTGTCATAATGGTTGCCGGATTCGAATTGACCAGTACGATTTCATATCCGAGCTGACGCAGTGCTTTACATGCCTGTGTGCCCGAATAGTCAAATTCGCAAGCCTGACCGATAATAATCGGACCGGATCCAATAATCATAATTTTGTTCATGTCTTGTCTCTTTGGCATAATATTCTCCATAACCCGTGCATTTTGTGCGCACGTTTGTTTATTTGCCGTTTTATGTCTGCGGCACTCATTCACTGCTTTCTATCATAACACAAAACCATCCATTTTGCAAGACATAATCTCAAAAAAGTCGAAGCTTGTCACAACTTTTTCATTGAATCTGTTAAAAAAGCAGTCCCCTGACCGATGGCAAGGAACTGCTCAAAAACGCACAATATTTTATTTACAGCATAGAAGCACGCAATTCTTCACCGCTGAGTCTGGAAAGATAAGCAGGCGCAATATCAAATACAGTCTTGCATCCGGTTGCACCCTCTGCCTTGAGCCGATAAAGTGCTCTTGCATAAGCAATCAGAACACTGGCTGTAAATTCCGGATTGGATTCCAGTTTCAACGAGTATTCAATCATCTGATGGGTCTGTTCACCGTCGCCGGTTTTACCGCTTCTCATAACAAAGCCGCCGTGAGGCATCTTGTTGTGAACGGCATCAAATTCTTCTTCGCTGATAAAATGAACCGTTGTATCATACGCATCAAAATAGTTTTTCATATGCTGGATGGTTTCTGTAATCTTTGCCTTGTCTGCACCTTCTTCTGCAACCACAAAGCATTCTCTCTTATGCTTTTCCCGTGTAGTCAGCTCAGGCTGATTGCCGGAGCGAACGGCTTCCATTGCCGCATCTACGGGAATGGTATACTGAATGCCCTTCTTTACGCCCTCTACTCTGCGGATTGCATCAGAATGACCCTGACTGACACCCTTTCCCCAGAATGTGTAAGTCTTTCCGCTGGGCAGAATGGACTCCGCATACAAACGGTTCAGAGAGAACAGACCCGGATCCCATCCAAGGGAAATCATTGCCAGATGACCGTTTTCCCTGCATACCTTGTCCACATTGGCAAAATGTTCCGGAATTCTTGCATGGGTATCAAAGCTGTCAATGACATTGAAATATTGTGCCAGCTCCGGTGTCTGCTCCGGAAGATCTGTGGCACTGCCGCCGCAGAGAATCATTACGTCAATCTGATCCTGCATATTCTTTGCATCATGAATGGAATAAACTGAAACGCCCTCTGTCATAAGCTTTACGTTCTCCGGCGCACGGCGTGTAAAAACGCCCGCCAGCTCCATATCGTCATTCTGTCTGATGGCAAGCTCTACGCCTTTTCCCAGATTGCCGTATCCTGCAATACCAATTCTGATTTTTTCCATTGTCTCATACCTCCGTTAAAAAATCTGCTTTTTTATTATAGCATAATTGCCTGCAGTTGTAAAGAAAAAGATTCGGCATATCATTTCATTTCAGATACATTCAAGAATTCGGCCGCTTTCCGGATTTCCTCCCGTACAGCACGATCTTCTGCTGCCGGAACCTGATCTGTCTGATGACTGCATATCAAAGGGAAAATTTCCTGTACGTTCATATAGTGCATCAGACAGACCGCCGTTTCATATGCTTTCTGCGGTTTTCCGGTACCGCCCCCTGCAAGCAGAACTGCGCCTTTTTTGGGAGAAAGCAGCGGCTTTTCCTTCCGAAAATGCTGTGCGCAAAAATAGGTTTGCAGGCGGCTGCCTATATTCAGCAGTGCGCCTGTCAGCTCCGAAAAATAGATGGGCGATGCAATTACCACGTTGTTGCATGTTTTCAGTTCGTCATAAACCATCTGCATTCCATCGGAAATGATGCAGCCGGACATCCTTCTGCATGCACGGCAGTCCGTACAAGGGGCGATATTGCCGTCATAGGCACGGATGATTCTCGTCTCACCTTTGAGCATTTTCTGTAAATGGGCAAGCATAGCCGCAGTATCTCCATTTTTTCTGGGGGATCCATTCAGAATCAGGGTTTTCATCTCATCACTTCCTCCATACTTTTTCTTCTCATTTTTTTAGAAGTATTTTACCATATCGGAACAGCTTTGTCAAACAACTTCATACCTTCAACAAATAAGGAAAAAGAATGACGCAGAGTGTTTCGCCGTCTGCGGACGGCGACCAGGGACGCTGTCCCTGGACCCTGCCAGCATTTTTTTGCAAAAAAATGCTGGACCGAAAAAAATTCTTACCTATAATGCCAAAAAGCTTTTATTGATTTTCATCTCGTCATGTGATATAATGATTGCATAATCAAATGCAAAGGAATGAATGTATGAAACGTGGATATGAAATCGAAACCTCCATTTGCAAAAAGTTTAAAAAGACCATCTGGAATCGCTTTATTATGGGCATAAAAGAATACAAGCTCATTGAAGCAGGCGATAAAATTGCTGTCTGTATCTCCGGCGGCAAGGATTCTATGCTCATGGCAAAATGCATTCAGCGGCTTCAGCGGTATAGTGAGGTTCCTTTTGAAGCCGTTTATCTGGTCATGGACCCGGGATACAACCCCCGAAACCGCCGGAAAATTGAAGAAAATGCAGAGACACTTGAAATCCCCATCCAGATTTTTGAAAGCACCATCTTTGATGCAGTCGCTGATATTCAGGACAGTCCCTGCTACCTCTGTGCACGGATGCGGCGCGGCTATCTGTACAGCCATGCACAGGCACTGGGCTGCAATAAGATTGCGCTGGGACATCATTTTGATGATGTGATTGAAACCATTCTCATGGGCATGCTGTACGGCGCACAGGTTCAGACCATGATGCCCAAGCTTCACAGCACGAACTTTGAAGGCATGGAACTGATTCGTCCGCTGTATATGGTGAAAGAATCAGATATTCTCGCATGGCAGGCATATAACCAGCTGGAATTTATTCAGTGTGCATGCCGGTTTACAGAAAACTGCACCATCTATGAAAACGGAGCCAGCAGCTCCAAACGGCAGGAAATGAAACAGCTGATTGCACACTTCCGTACAATCAATCCGAATATTGATACAAATATTTTCCGCAGTGTAGAAAATGTCAATCTGGATACCATTATTTCTTACCACAAAGGCTCACAATATACCCATTTTCTGGATGATTATCATACAAAAGAAAGGAGTACAGGCATATGACCCATTTATTTTCCAGAACAGAATTGCTCATCGGTACTGAGGCATTGCAAAAGCTGAAAGCTTCCCGTGTGGCCGTATTCGGCGTGGGCGGTGTGGGCGGATACACAGTAGAAGCCCTTGCAAGAAGCGGTATAGGCACGCTTGATCTCATAGATAATGACCGTGTGGCTCTGTCCAATATCAACCGGCAGATCATCGCAACCCATCAGACCATTGGTCAGAAAAAAGTAGAAGCAGCAAAAGAACGGATCCTGCAAATCAATCCGGATTGTACGGTTCATACACACTGTACTTTTTATACACCCGAAACAGCATCCCAGTTTGATTTTTCTGTATATGACTATGTGGTGGATGCAATTGATACTGTGACCGGAAAAATCAGCCTTGTGGAACAGGCAAATGCTGCAAATACTCCTATTATCAGCTCCATGGGTGCCGGAAACAAGATGGATCCCACTGCTTTTATGGTATCGGATATTTATAAGACCTCTGTCTGTCCTTTGGCAAAGGTGATGCGGTATGAACTGAAACGGCGAGGCATCCCGTCCCTCAAAGTGGTCTATTCTCAGGAAAAGCCGCTTATACCTGCTAACAGTTCTGAAGCGGATACTGCTCACCGGCGGCAGATTCCCGGAAGTACTGCTTTTGTTCCCTCTGTAGTCGGGCTGATTATTGCCGGTGAGGTTATAAAAGACCTGATCGGATGGAAATAAATTAGACCTCCTCGGAAACTGGAGAAGTGTCAGATTCCGAGGAGGTCTATTGTGAAACAGGGTAAGCAAGGTCATCAACTGAAGGATTTTTTCGTTGCAAACATTCCACCGGAATGTTTGCAAGATATAACTTTGCTTTATCACTGGAACAAGGGGAAGCGGTCTTGTCCGCTTCCCCTCAAAAATGCTGTCGCATTTTTTCACCCTTTTCCCCGTGCGCCAAAAGGATGGCGCAGGATATTTCGCCGTCTGCGGACGGCGACCAGGGACGCTGTCCCTGGACCCTGCAAGCCTTTTGAGAAAGGCTTGACCGAAAACTTTTATACCTTTATAGCTGCTCAAAAATCAAACTGCCCCGCTTCTGAATCCATCTCAAAAGCAATACACTGATACCTCCCATAAGAAGCGTACAAAGCAGCAGATAGATTTCTGCACAAATCCACTGTGAAAGAAGCAGATAGAAAACCGTCAGTACAATCAGAATTATCCATGTAGAAAATAAAGCAATGAAAACACTCATACTTTGCTTGACTACAACTGCCTCACTGTTCCAGTCCAGATTGGGCTTTTTCAAATTCAGCATCAATCCATAGGCAGCATTGAATATGATAAACACAACTGTGAAAACCGGAATCAGAATGAGCATCATCACATTGGGACGAATGACCATATCCATACAAATAATTGCCAGCATAGCCGGAATGAGGTTTACAATGATATGTAGTCCCAGCTTTGCTTTCAGCACCTGCCAGCCGGTGATTGGCATAGACTGTAACAGCCAGAGATTCTTTCCCTCCAACGATACAGACGGAGCCGTTATATAATTTATACAAATCATTATATTAACAGCAAGACAGGCAAGCAGCGGGAGGACATCTGAAATGCCGGGAATCATCTCTGCCATAGACATCAGTGCATCGCCCTTTATCAAAATTACAACGGCACCAATCAGAAGCATAAATATACCCAGACAACAGTTGAGCATATAACTGACACTGCCCGTCAGACGTTTCCACTCTTTCCACAGCAACGCACATCTCACCGAACGGGCATTCATTTTCTTTTCACGATATCGGATTTTGGCTGCACCACGGTTTCCTGTAGTAATATTCAGGAATGTCCGGAACAAAATATAGTATACGATTCCAAACAACAGCAGCAGCATACCGGAAAAAATAAGCAGTGCAAAAAGACTGCCCTCTGCTGCAAGCCCCATCTGATAAAGGGGATACAAGTAGATCTTCAGTTTTTCGCTGACTTCGGCACTGCTTACAAGAATCATCTGTAAATATGTACTTGCATTCATATATAAATAGAAATATACTGCCAGAAAGCCAAGAGACAAAACCATGGTGACAAGATTTTTCCTGCGCATACGTGTATGAATCCATGCCACCATCCAGCCCAGCACACAAGACAGGGTTACTGCAAACAATGGCAGCAAAAACAAAATCAATATACCGCAGAGCAGCGGCTGTACAGAAATACCGGTCACTGTAAAATAGACCATTTCCGCCGGAACCATTACAATGGCCTCAAATAAAAATGTAATCAGATAGATTCCTGTCATACGGACGAATAAAATCGTTGCCGGAGAAATGGGCATAGACAGCAGCAGCTCGTTATCCTTTGCCTGATACAGTGCTGAGCTGGCTGTAAAAATGCTGCCCACAACACCCAAGGTTGTGGCAATCAATGCCATGAGTGCAAAATACATCCAGCCCAGATGAACCTGAATCAACGGCTCACATAAAAAGCCTGCCATCTGATAAAAAAGAAAGCCCATCATTCCTGCCAGATAGATAAACAACAATCCAAATAAAACGGATGTTCCCTTTCCGGATGATTTGCGTTTTCCGGCACCCTTGCGCAAAAAGGTGTTCAGAATTTCCATCATCTGTTTTTTCAGAAGCGTTTTAACCATTGTCATCCTCCAGTTCCAGGAACACATCCTCCAAAGAAGAATCCCCCTTGACATCAGCCATGGCACCGGATGCAATCAGTCTGCCGCCCTTGATAATGGCTACCTGATCGCACAGCTTTTCTGCAACATCCAACACATGCGTAGAAAAGAAAATGGCACCTCCCCGATTGCAGATTTCACGCATCAGCTCCTTCAGCAGATGCGCTGCCTTTGGATCCAGTCCCACAAAAGGCTCATCCAGAATCATCAGCTTTGGTTCATGAATCAGTGCTGAAATAATGGCAAGTTTCTGCTTCATTCCATGAGAATAAGCACTGATTGGCTGTGCAAGATCACTGGTCAGAGAAAACAGATCCGCATATTGGTGAATGCGTTCCTGCCGCACATCCCCACGGATTCCGAAAATATCTGCAATGAAATTCAGGTATTGGATGCCCGTCATAAACTCGTATAAATCCGGATTGTCCGGTATGTAGGCAAGTTTCGCCTTGCAGGCAAGCGGATCTTTGCGTACAGAGATACCATCCACATAGATCTCACCCTCATCAAACCGAAGAATGCCGCAGCATGCCTTAATGGTTGTAGTTTTACCGGCACCATTATGCCCGATAAAACCATAGATTTCCCCAGGACGAATATGCAGTGAAAGATCGTCCACTGCTTTCTTGCCCCCATATGCCTTTGATACATGTTCAATTCTCAGCATTTGTGTCCCTCCATACATGATATGATATTAAAATAATATCATATCAGAATCGATTTGTCAAGAGCTTTCTGAGCTTCTATACCTTTTTCAGTGAATGACATGAATCATTGCAGGGGCTTGCACCTTTGGTGGAATCTTCATAAAAATGTGTTGAATCACAAGAAAAAATATGATATGATAAACACGTATTTTTTGGGAGGGATTATGATGAATATGTATACACCCGTAATTTCAGAAACAGCAATCGGCTGTACCAAGGGGGACAGCAGCCATCTGGGGGCAGCTGTCTGTAAAAATGAAAAAGGAGAAACAGGCATCAATTTTGCCTTGTATAGTGAGCATGCACAATCCTGTGCACTGGTTCTGTTCCGGATCGGTGAAAAAGAACCCATGATGGAACTGCCTTTTACAGATGAAATGAAGGACGGAAATGTATATGCCATGCACGTAACAGGCATAAATCCAGAAGAGATTGAGTATGGCTACCGCCTTTCTGGTGCGTATGATCCCCATCGGGAACTGCGGTATCAGCGTGAGCGTGTAGAGCTTGACCCCTATGCAAAATCAGTCTCAGGACGCAATTGCTGGTGCATGTCCATGGATTCCAAGCGTGTAGGAAAATTCCGGGGACGCATTGTTTCAGATGCATTCGACTGGGAGGGAGACACCTTTCCGGATATTCCCCTGAAGGATCTGGTCATCTATGAAGCACATATTCGCAGTATGACCATGCACGCCTCTGCCAATGTTCTGGCACCGGGCACCTTTGCCGGTCTGATTGAAAAGATTCCCTATCTCCAATCACTGGGCATCAATTGTATTGAGCTGCTGCCGGTATTTGAATTTGATGAAATGGAATTCAACCGCTTTTACAATCAAAAACGGGTTCTGAACTACTGGGGATACAGTACCCTGAATTTTTTCTCACCCAAAGCGGGATATGCTGCATCCGGCATGGCAGGAAAGCAGCTGGTGGAATTCAAAGAAATGGTCAAGGCACTGCATGCAGCCGGAATCCGTCTGATTCTGGATGTGGTGTACAACCACACAGCCGAGGGAGAAGAAAAGGAACGCTGCTACTCCTTTCAGGGCATTGACAATTCTGTGTATTATATCAGTCAACCGGATGGAAAGTATGCCAATTATTCCGGATGCGGCAATACATTCAAATGCAATCATCCAGCCGTGCGTCAGCTGATTGTGGATAGTCTGCGGTATTGGCATCAGGAATGTCATGTGGATGGCTTCCGTTTTGACTTAGCACCCATGCTGGTGCGTGATGTGGACGGTGTGCCAGACTGGGAAAATCCGGTGGCTCGCCAGATTGCAGAGGATGACGCTTTGAAAGATGCCATTCTTATTGCAGAACCATGGGATGCAGCCGGTCTTTATCTGACGGGACACTTCCATCACTGGGGACGATGGTCAGAATGGAATGACAAGTATCGGGATGCACTGCGGCAGTTCATAAACGGCAATGCAGAATATGCACCGGATCTGATGCAGCGAATTGCAGGCTCTCCCAATATGTATACTTCGTGCGGTGCACAAGGCTCCATAAATTTTATAACCTGTCATGACGGCTTTACCATGTATGACCTTGTATCCTATAATGAAAAGCATAATGAAAGCAATGGAGAGCAGAACCGTGACGGCAACAACTGGAACATCAGTTATAATAATGGATGGGAAGGCTTCACACCGGATCCGCATATCCATCATATGCGCCGCCGGAAGATGAAAAGCCTGTTTGCACTGCTCCTGACAAGCCGGGGAATACCTATGATGTATTCCGGAGATGAAATCTGCAATACACAATGCGGAAACAACAATGCCTACTGTCAGGACAGCGATATTTCATGGATTGATTGGAGCGGAATCGAACGGGAAAGCGACATGCTGGAATTTGTCCGCCTGATGATCCAATTCCGGAAAGAACATCCCGTGCTGAGAAATACCAGCTTCGACAACGCATGCAACGGTACCGGTTATCCGGAGCTTTCCTTCCGCTATCCCGGCGGTACAGAGGCATTTCCGGATAAGAAATCCCATTGCATTGCAGCGTTTTATGCAGAGGATCATGAAAAGTATCAGACCGATGAGGATTGTTTCATTTATATCATCTGTAATGTCTATGAAAAGGATATTTCCTATCTGCTGCCGGATGCGGATAAAATTGAGTGGACTGTACTGACGGATACCTGTACAAGAAATCGTTATGGCGACAAGCCGGGCGATCTGGTCATTGCAGAACCATATACAGTAATGATTCTGACTGGTAAACGCCGCTGATGGCACAGGAAAAAGCCATGTGTACAAAAACAGAAAAGGAATATTATGTATATATGCTGCGCTGCCGGGATGATTCGCTGTATGTCGGCATTACGCCGGATCTTTTGCAGCGGATGAAGGCACACTGCGGAAAAATTTCCGGCGGTGCAAGATATACACGCAGCCATCCGGTCATTGCATTGGAGGCTGCCTGGAAAACAGAACACAGAACTGCCGCTGCACGAATGGAATATGCTTTGAAAAAATTAACGCATGCACAAAAACTGCTGCTGCTCGATGAGCCGGAACGAATTTGTGACACTTATGTGCCCCGGCTGAATGAATATGTATACACAGCTGTCGGCAAACCGGTACTGGCAGCTTGTCTGAAAAATGCAATGGAGGAAGCCGTGTGAAACACTTATCCATGAATCAATTGGCTGAAATGCGCCGGAAATATTTTCCATTATCATGGAAGGATCTGGGAAAAACTGTGCTGCTTTTATTATGCGCCTATGGTACATGCTTTCTTTTGCATGGGTTCAGCGCAGCTTTTTCCAATGAATCCATGATATTTTTACTGGCTCTGATGCTCATCGCACGCTGGACAGAGGGCTATTTTTATGATATTGTCAGCTCTGTTCTGGCAGTCATCTGTGTGAATTTTTCATTTACATATCCTTATTATGTGCTGAATTTTTCTCTGACAGGATATCCGCTGGTGTTTATTGTCATGCTTTCCATTTCACTCATGGTCAGCACCCTGACTTCCCGTGCCAAACAGCGGGATAAAATGCATGAACAGATTGTGCGTGAACAGATGTATAACAACCTGCTGCGTTCGGTATCCCATGATATCCGTACACCGCTGACATCTATTGTAGGCTCTGCCTCTGCAATCATTGACAATGCAGACAAGCTGACCGAACAGCAGCGCAATGCACTGCTCCATGATATGAAGGATGAGGCACAGTGGCTGATTCGTGTTGTTGAAAATATTCTTTCTATTACAAGAATCGGCGGATGTCAGTCCGAAATTCATAAAACACCAGAGCTTGCAGAAGAAGTCATTTCCAGTGCGGTGAGAAAGCTTCAGAAAATGTATCCCGATGAAGAAATTCGTATTCAGCTGCCGGACTCTGTATTTTTTATTGAAATGGATCCGATTCTCATTGAACAGGTCATACTCAATCTGCTTGAAAATGCGGTGCTCCATGCAGAAGGTCATACATGGATTGCCATTTCTCTGGAAAAGCGGGAAACAGATGTTTTATTGACAGTTTCCGATAATGGCTGCGGTGTTCCCAGTAAAATGAAAAAATCAATACTGGATTTGTCAGATACAGAATCTGCAAATGGACAGGATATCAAACGAAGCATGGGAATCGGTCTTTCCGTCTGCAAAAGCATTGTACTGGCACATGGCGGAAAAGTCATGAAAGAAAATCTGCCTCAGGGCGGTGCTGCTTTTTCCTTTACCCTTCCGCTGTAAGAGATAGGCATTGCAAAATACTCAAAAAGGCTGTTGCAGCGTTTCCATCTGCAACAGCCTTTACTTTTTCGTTGAAAATGTTCCACCGGAACATTTTCAAGGGATACATATTTC
>JBJERF010000077.1:0-18916 GCA_051882115.1 Ruminococcus sp.
GCCATATCAGTCTTACAATGTTTCCTTGAAAACTTCTCTATGCCTACTGTCCTAAGTCACAGGGCATGAAGCAGACCATGGCAGGCGTCGGTCTGATTATCCTGGCATGGACATTGCTCCCACTGCTTTCCACACTCTTGCAATAATCTGAAGGTGATTGAATGGGGAATCTGTTTGATTCACTGGTAAATTCCTTTTTGGAAACTATGAAACAGGGATTAGCCGGTATTCTTCTGAACATCTTCATATTTATGGATTCCGGTCTTTCTACAGTTTCAGATGATGGATATATTTCCACTTTTCTGACTTCACACCCATCAGAATTTACAGGCAATGTAAACGGCGGTACTGCCATATGGACGACCATTGAAGGCATCTGCAATACCGCTGTTGTTCCAATCGGCGGAATGGTACTGACGATTGTACTGGTTACAGAACTCATACAGATGTGTATTGCTGGCAATAACTTCCGTGACTTTGATACTGCCATTTTCATGAAGTGGATTATCAAAGCTGCATGCGGAATGATTCTGATCAGCAATGTTTTCTATATTACATCTGCTGTTTTCACAATTGGTTCAGAGGTCGCTACCACCGCACTGAATGCTTTATCCAACCAGTCCATGCATCTTGACACGGATACTTATATGGCATACGTACAAGCTATTACAGCCAAAGATATGGATTTTGGTACCATTTTTTCTTTGATTCTCATAGCAATCGTGCTGTATCTGGCTGTATATATCATGGTAGCTGTCATTGTCGTAGTAATGTGCAGCCGAACCATTGAAATCTTTATGATGCTGGGTGTGTCACCGGTGCCCATGGCTACATTTATGGGTACTGAGTGGAAGCAGATGGGGCACAACTGGCTGCGCAATGTACTGGCACTTGCATTTCAAGCGTTATTTATCATTATCGCCATTGCTATTTTTAAAACGCTGTTTGTTAATGTTTTGCAGTCCATGATCGCAGATCAGAGTGGGATTATTCTGCAAATGGCAATTTTGCTTGGATACACGCTGGCAATGATTTTCACCATGCTGCGCAGCGGCAGCATCTCAAAGTCTGTGTTTTGTGCGCACTAAAAGTAAACAACTTCTTCCCCACTGGGGAAGAAGAGAAAGGAGGAACCGTACGTGGCTCAAATGCAATATGTCACCATTCCAAAGGATATCAGCTCTGTCAAGAAAAAATTTATGTTCGGCATGACAAAACGTCAGGTATTCTGCTTTGGCGGTGCCTTTTTGATTGGAGTTCCAGCCTATCTGTTTTTCAAGTTCTACCTCAAAGCACCTTCCGCACTTGCCATGCTGATTATGGCAGTGCTTACTGCACCGCTGATTGCATTCGGTATATACTACGTGAATGGTATATATCTGGATGAGCTGCTGAAATATATGGTACATTTTTTCCGTTCCCCACGGATACGGACTTATCAATCCACCAATTATTACCAGCAAATGATGGATGCAATTGAATACCAAAAATGTGCCAAAGCTATTGAACGAGCCACCGGAAGGAGCATACATGAAAAAAGAAAAGCAAAGAGAAAAAAGAAAATCATCTAACCCCATTGCTGCAATTCTTGCTGCAATTCGAAATGCAGCTGAAAAGCGAAAAAATGTCCAGGCGATGCAGCAGCGGATGCACACGCTGAAAAACAAGCATCAGGACAGTGTCCAAACAGCCATTCCCTATATAGATCTCTTTCAGGATGGCATCTGCTGGGTACAGGACGATTTTTACACAAAATGCATCCAGTTTTATGATATCAATTACCGGCTTGCAACCTTTGATGAAAAAAACACCATTTTCTCAAAGTACTGTGATTTGCTCAACTACTTTGATACATCTATTTCGTTTCAGCTGACATTTGAGAATCAGCAGAATGATCTGAACAAGATGCTGCAAGAACTGGACATTTCTTTACAACAGGATGCCTTTGATGAGCTGCGCAAAGAATACGCACAAATGCTGAAGGATCAGCTGATGCAGGGCACCAACGGCAGAGTGGTACGGAAATTCATTACTTTCGGCATCCATGCAGAAAATTTACATGCCGCACGAAGCAAGCTTAACAGCATTGCATCAGAAATTATCGGTATGCTGAAAGAAATCGGCGTTACCGGAAAGGTGCTCACCGGAAAAGAATGGCTGGAAATTCTCTATCGTTCCCTAAATCCATTTACAGAAGAATCATTCCGGTTTGACTGGAACGACATTCCCAAATATGGTGCATCTACAAAGGACCGGATTGCACCGGCTTCCCTGAAATTTTATGCCAATAAATTTCAGATTGGCAGTCATTACGGAAGTGTACATTACATTGATATCATCGGCAGTGAGCTGCCGGATGGTATTCTGGATGATTACCTTTCCTGCGGTCATTTATTCGGCATGAATATCCACATTCAGCCAATTGATCAGGCAGCAGCCTTGAAATTGATTCGGATGAAACTTACCGATATTCAGCAAATGAAGATTGATGAGCAGAAGAAGGCTGCAAAATCGGGATACGATGCGGATATTCTTCCGCCCAGTCTCAAGATGTACGAAGAGTCATTCCAAAACTTGCTGGAAAACTTAAACAGCAAGAATGAACGGCTGTATACAGCAACCATTACCATCCGGAATTATGCGGAAAATCGAAAGGTATTACAGCTTCAGCAGGATTTGCTTACAAGAATTACGCAAAAGTATAACTGTAAGCTGATACCGCTGAATTTCCGGCAGGAACAGGCACTGATGTCCTCTCTGCCCATTGGATACAATGCGATTCGTATTAACCGGATGATGCCTACATCATCTATAGCCGTTTTTATGCCCTTCACCACACAGGAGCTTTTCCAGAATGGTCAGGCTACCTATTACGGTGTCAATACCCTTTCCGGTAACATGATTCGTGGCAACCGAAAGACATTACACAATCCGAATGGTCTGGCACTGGGAAAACCCGGTTCCGGAAAAAGCTTTAGCGTAAAGCGTGAAATCATTGATGTATTTCTGAATACAACCGATGATATCATTATCTGCGATCCAGAATCGGAATACAAAGAACTGGTTCTGGCACTGGGCGGACAGATTATTGAAATCTCTCAATCCTCTGCGCAGTATATCAATCCCATGGATATCATATGGGATGCAGAGGACGAGGAAGAAAATCCGATTGCTGTGAAATCCAGCTTTATCATATCCTTTATGGAGCTGATTGTGGGCGATAAGTATGGGTTGTCTGCTGAAGAAAAAACCATAATTGATCAATGTGTCCGTGAGATTTATACCCGTTTTCTTGCCAATCGTCCAACAAAGGAAAAGATACCGGTGCTGGCTGATTTGTTAACCGCCCTGAAAGATTCCGGTTCGCTTGCTTCACGCCTGTCGAATTCACTGGAAATGTATGTTACGGGTACGCAAGCAGTGTTTAACCATCGTACCAATGTGAATCTGAATAATCGGGTCGTTTGCTTTGATATCAAAAAGCTGCGTGGTCAGCTGAAAAAAATCGGCATGCTGATTATTCAGGAACAGGTATGGGGAAAAGTATCGCTGAATCGGGATCACAAGGCATTCACACGGTATTATATCGATGAGCTGCACTTGCTGCTGAGAGAACAGCAGACAGCTGAGTATACCGTAGAAATGTGGAAACGTTTCCGCAAATGGGGCGGTATCCCAACCGGTATTACACAAAATATCAAAGATTTTCTGATGTCTCCGGAGGTTGAAAACATTTTCGATAACTCTGATTTCATCTATATGCTGGATCAGGCACCAGGTGACCGTGAAATTCTCGCTGAAAAGCTGCATATTTCTGATCAGCAGCTGAAATATATTACCGGAAGAAGCCAGGGCGAAGGACTTCTTTTCTTCGGAAACACAATTCTGCCCTTTAAGGACCATTTTCCGGAAAATACAAAGCTGTATCAGTTGATGCAGACAACACCAACAGAGGCGGTGAGCAGCGATGCAGAATCAGCAGAACCCTCAGCAGCCGCAGCTCCATAAAAGGGATACAGAAGAACGGCTGAAAGAACGTGGAAAATTTATTTCCTCCGGACAATATCATGCGGCACGATATACAGGACTTGTCCATCGCTCCACTGTATTTGCAGAAAATCATATTCATATTGAGCCAAAAACCAAAAAAGGAAAATTTGCAAAAGGTGCAGTAAAATTTGCTGCCGGAGCAGCCCGAACTGCTGAAAATATCATTTATCGTAAAGAAGATGAATTGCAGCTGCACTTTGAACGATACCAGACAGAGAACGGTACATTCAAGACACAGGCAAAGTTCGTCAGAAATGATGATTTCGTGCAAAGTCCCGATTATGGATGGGTACATAAGACGGTATACGGACTGAAAGGCAGAATACGGGGCGATGTGCCCACGATTCAGCAGATGCGTCCAAAGACAAAGAGAGGAAAAATTGCATTTACCCTTGTGAAAGGAAGCACTGCTGTTGTAAAGGGTGCTGTGAAGCTGACAGTGGGTACCGCACTGACTGCTGAAAACATTCTGTTTCATAAGTCAGACGAGATCCAGCTGCATTTCGAACGATATCAAACAGAAGAAGGAAAATTCAAAACACATGCACGGTTTGTCAGAAGTACAGATATATCACCTGATTCCGGTCGTGGAATCCTGCATAAGGCGGTTGGACTGAAAAACCGCATACGGGGCGACCTGCCTGCTTCTCCTCTCCAGCAATGGTTAAGCAGGCAGCAGCCCGAAACAAAAAAGGGAAAATTGGCACTGTATACTGCCAAAAGCACCGTGTATCTGACGAAAGGAACGGTACATGTAACGGTGCGTGCCGGACTTGCTGCTGAAAGCATGGCTCTTGTTGCAAGAGACGAAGTGATGCGGATTGCATGGCAGAAATTCTCTTCCAAATATCAGCAATACGGTACCGATGATGCAAACCGTGCACTGATCTTCACCGGCGGTCTGATGATGGATGCTGTAAAAGGCACCTGGCATCATATCCGTGGAAAATGTCCGTATAAACAGGCGAAGAAACAGATACCTCAGCTGAAACTGCAAGAACGTGTTCTGAAAGATCAGACTGCACAGGATATTCAAAAGGAAAATCAACGGTTTCAGGAAGCCAAAAGCGCATTTCTGAAAAGCAAAGCGCAATACAAAGCTCTTATGCCCTCCAAGCAGAAGGCTATGCGTGCACAGCAGGCTGCACAGAAAAAGCAGTATTTGCAGCATAAAAAAGCATACAAAGTATATGCCGGTCTGAATCAGGCTTCCCTAAAAAATATGAAAGCACAAGTTCATGTGCAGAAGCTGATCCGCTGGAAGTCCAGGCAGATGCCATTGCTCCTGAAACCCGTAAAATATACCGGTGCCAGAGCCATTACATCCTATAAGCGTAAATTGCTGCAATCAGATCCGAATAATGACTTCCTGAGAGCTGTTGACAGAGTAGAGCGCATTGAAAAAACTATCAGAAAAAAGGTGATTCCGAAAAAGCATACCGTTCTGAGAATTGCGCAAACAAGAAAAAACCGGCTGATTCAATCTCAGAGCAGCATTACAAATGCACTGCACAATCAGGCTTCTCATTTGAAAAATCCAGTAAAAAAAGTAAAAAAGTCAAAAAAGCGTGTAAAAAGAACAGAAAAAACAATACGTACAGTCGGGAGTACTGTAGCGGCTGTTACACGTACTGCTGTTCAGATTTTAGTCACGGCTCTGACCCATCCTGCGGTCTTGCTGGTGATTCTCCTGATTCTTTGCATTTTATTGATGCTGGTAGGATGCTCCATGTGTACAACCTGCATTTACTCAAATGGTTCCAAAGTTGTATCCGGCTTGGTTGCTGCGTATCCAATGAAAGATAACAGCCTGTCTGATGCAGAGAATTACTATACACAGCTTGCATGGGATATGAATCAGGGTATTCAGCTGCTTCAGAATAGTCATACCTGGAAAGCCGGTATGGAACAGCTGGGGGTAGATCCATCAGAATTCGAAGAGACACCTACAGATTTTATTTTTGGAGAAAGCAGCGTGTATCCCAGTTTACCGGAATATGATTTCGATCCTTTTTTGTTCTGGAGTTTTCTTTGCGCCTACTTCTGGGATGAAAATTCCAATGAACCATTTGAATTTATCCCCATGGATGAAAGCGTCTATGGAACCATTTACAGACTATTCAAGCAGGAATATGAGTTTCTGTACACCTATGATAACACATCCCATTGGAGTGAACTGGAGGAATATACATTTCCCAATCTGGAAAACTTTCAGATTTGTTATGGCAGCGGAACAAGAATCATAGATGGTGTAACCTATGGAAGAGTCAATGCAAAGAAAATTCCAGCAGTTCTTCGTTCCTATGCGCTTTTCAGTTCGGATACTTCATCCTATGACATCATTTATAACATTGACAATCTGGAAATCGTCAATGCAAAGAATGGGTGCAAGGCAACCGGATGGTATTTACAGGATATGCGCAGCAGTGTGACCGATCCATCGGGAAGAACACAGGAAGGCGTGTATTTCTGGGGAAATGACGGTCGCTGTTACTTTGAAAAATATGGATACTGGGTGGAACGTACCGGATTTGATATGGGATTGTCAGATGGCAGCATGCTTCAGAACGATCATGGTGTTGTGATGGTATCTCCTACGGATACTGCCATTATGACCTATGGAATCCCTGAAATCATTGAATCCTACGCACCGGATGCCGGAAGAATTTTTTCTACTATGCAGGCTGTTGGCGGCATTATTGGTGATGAATATGACGACTGGGGCTGGTATAAATTCTATCAGGCTTATGAATGGACAGACGACTGCCGTCTGTACTATACGGTGAACCAGAAGTGTACATTCGAAGAAGCAATTCTGCAAATGCTGTCAGAAACAAGTCATGCAGAAGAACGGCTGGCATACTACAACATCCTTGCCGGCTACAATAGAGAGATAACACTGGGAAAAAACTTCTACGGAAATCACCAGACACTTGCTGCACCTACCGGCAATGGTCTGAATGAGCTGCTGTCAGGAAATCTGATTTACAACGGATACGGCTGGGATATGCAGACATGGGGAAAGAGACACTGTTCTCTGGGTGATTCTCACCAAGGGATAGATATACTCTGCAATTCCGGCAGTAATGTGTATGCCATGATAGACGGTATTGTGACGGAATCAGATTCAGAACATGCAAAAATCGTTATCAATTCTGCCGGTAAAGTACAGTTATGGACAGAAGATCAACGCTGTGAGGTGCGAATCACCTATTACAATGTAGATGTATCCAGTTTCAACGGCGGTGAAAGAGTAAAAGCCGGAACGGTAATCGGACAATCTACCCGAAACCGATTCTGTGAAGAATGCGGATACCGGAACTACGTTGCCAATGCAGATTATGTCCATGTAAAAATAGAGATTTACTACGGCTGGCTCAATGGCTGGGTGGCTGTGGATCCGCTGTTACTCATACAATATTAGGAGGTCAATGTGAAAGAAACAACAGAGAAAAAATTGGCAAGGCTGAGAAAGCGCATGGAAGGACTGACTGCACAGATTCAGAAGCTTACGGCTGATAAAGAAAAATGTCAGCAGGAAATCGATAAAATTACCAGTGCGGAGCTTCTCCGTGCCTATAAGAATGCAGGTATTCCGGTGGAACAGATTGGTACAGTCCTTGCAATCGGTTCTGAGATGAAGAAAGCCGGCTATTCACTTAAGGATGCACAGGAACTTACATCCGAACCGGAATCTAAAAGCAACAGTTCTGCAAATGGAGGAATGCAAAAGTGACGAAAAGAATTTTTCTTGCTCTCAGCACGGGAATTCTGCTTGCCGGATGTATGGGCATTCATGCATCCGCAGAACCGACTGAAAATACAGAAGTAACAGAACCTATCATTACAACCCATTCGGAGCAAGCTGAAACGGAACCCTATACTGAAATAGAGACGGACGTTACAGACAACACGGAAGATTTAGATATCCTGAATAATTTCATGGCTGTCATGGCAGAAGCCATTGCCAATGGAGAAATGACTGAAAGCAGCGAAAATCCGGATGGCTCAACACAGGTTGACTATTACAACGATCCTTATTATGACACACAGGGCAACGCTTCTCTGATTAACAATCAGCATATCATCTACAACTCCAGTGAAATGCAGTTCATTTCTGTAACTACCAAAGACGGGCATGTATTCTATGTACTGATCAACTACTCTGCGGAAAATGGTGAGGATAATGTTTACTTTCTCAACAAAGTAGATGATTATGACTTGTATTCACTATTGTATACCGATGAAAACAACAGTGATTCCATACAGCAGTACGAAAGTGTCCATACAACGGCTGCTGCTGTGACACAAGCACATGCCGAAGAAACAACCATAATTGAAACAGAAGCATCCAAGCCGGATACAGCGATTGTTTCCGATGCTGGTGACAACAAAGGAAACATGACTTTGCTGCTTGTGATCGCAGGGGCTCTTGTCATTGTTGGCGGTGCTGCATTCTATGTGCTGAAAATCAAACCCGGAAAACAGAAAAACGCAGATGATGATTTTGCACTTGATGACGATTTAGAAATCAATGAAGATGATGAACAGATGCCGTAAAAAAACTTCTTCCCCATTGGGGAAGAAGTCAGAATGAATGGTTTGTATCAGAAATCCATTTTTTCAGATGCAGACAAGATATTCAGCATTTCTGAAGGCGTTACAATAAAATCTCTGATTGGATAGTGCTTTTGATTGCCAGTAACAAGAAAAGCATCATCCTCTCGCTTTTCCATAGCAACCTCATAAAATATCAAGTCATCCATGTCAATCAGAATTTCTCCTGTAGGCTTTGGGAATACTTCAACTCCATTTGTGATGATAGAACGGATGACTTTTCGTATCGTTTCATACGCAAGGTGAAACTTGGGTCTTGCAAGAACCTCTGCATATTCCATTAAAATATCCTGATGATATAAAGGAATAATTTTACCCGACAAAACAGCTTTCATTACCTGCAAGGTTGCTGCACTGTCATTTTTGGTAATGAGAGCAGAAACAAGTACATTGGTGTCAATTACGGCATAAAGTGACATGCGTTATTTCCTCCGAGCTTTTCTGGCTTCTGAAATTTCAGAGTTGATTTCATCCAGCGTCATTTCCGGCACATGGGCTGCCTGTCTGCGAAGTTCCTCAAATGCAAGTAACCCTTCGGCTTTTGTGACATTTTCCTCCGGCAAGGTTGTTTCAAAGGGAATACCCCGAACCATCTTGCTGCGCATCATAAACATTCTGAACGCAGTCGGCAAATCCATTCCCAACGCATTGTAGATTTCTGTGACTTCATTTTTCAGATCACTGTCTACTCTGAATTGTACTAAAACCTGATTGGACATCATGAACCCTCCTTATTATTGTATGCTTTTATCATTTATATTGCATATGTTTGTATTTCAATTATAGTATATCACATATTTTATTGTATGTCAATAGGAAAAGAAAGGACTTGATCAAATGCAGCTTATCATAGCAGAAAAACCAAGTGTAGGACGAGAAATTGCTGCTGTTCTGGGTGCCAATACCAAAAAGGACAGCAGCTACATGGAGGGGAATGGATATATCGTATCATGGTGCTTCGGACACCTTGTGGGTTTGTCAATGCCCAGTGATTATTGTGATGCGTGGAAAGGCTGGAGCTTTGAAACGCTGCCCATGATTCCGGAAGAATGGAAATTTAACGTAACAGACAGCTGCAAGGCGCAATACAACATCCTGAAAAAGCTCATGAATAACAGCAGCGTAGATGAAATCATTTGTGCAACGGATGCTGATCGGGAAGGAGAATGTATCTTCCGCTATGTGTATAACCTGTCCGGCTGCCGTAAGCCTGTAAAGAGACTGTGGATATCATCTCTGGAAGAATCTGCTATCAAAGACGGTTTCAGCAATCTCAAGAATGGCGGAGCATACGATAACCTCTATTATGCTGGATTTGCCAGAGCCAAGGCAGACTGGATTGTGGGCATGAACGGCTCTCGATTGTTTTCAGTGCGTTATGGCAGCAAACTCAGTATTGGCAGGGTTCAGACACCTACCCTTGCCATGATTGTGAAGCGTGATTATGAAGTAAAAAACTTCGTCAAGCAGAAATATTTTACAGTAGATCTGAACTGCGGAACGTTTACAGCTTCCTCTGAGCGCATAGATGATGCAGCTGCTGCACAGAGAATCGCCGCTGCTTGCAATGGCAAAACGGCAACTATCATCGAAGCAAAGAGAGAAAATAAGAAAACAAATCCTCCGAAGCTCTATGATCTGACAACCTTACAGCGTGATGCCAATAAGCTGCTGGGCTATACAGCGCAGCAGACGCTTGATTACATGCAATCCCTGTATGAAGCAAAGCTGGTTACATACCCCAGAACAGACAGTCAGTATCTGTCGGATGATATGGAAGAATCTACGATGAATGTAGTAAATGCACTGTTTCATGCAGACACATTCAAGCCCATCGCACCGGACGTACCGTTTGCACCGGATATAAAACGCTCTGTCAATAACAAGAAAGTCACCGGACATCATGCAATTATTCCCACAATGAACAGCGTCACAGCGGATCTTGAAGCATTGCCCTCCGGCGAAAGAAACATATTGCTGCTGGTAGTATCCAGACTGATATGTGCAGCTGCTGCACCGCATGAATATATAGCCATGAGTGTAAAGGTTTCCTGCGAAGGTACTGTTTTTTCTGCTAACGGCAAACAAATTACCGAAATGGGATGGAAATCACTTGACAACAAGGCAAGAGCAATATTCAAGAGCATTTCCAAGAGTAAAGACGAAGAGGAGCAAAATGAAGAAAAAAGTCTGCCTGAGCTTGCAGAGGGACAGACCTTTGAAAATGTAACAGCAAAACAAGCTGAACACTGGACAAGTCCTCCGAAGCTTTATACAGAAGCAACACTGCTTACAGCAATGGAACACGCCGGACAGGATGAGTATGACGATGAAACGGAGAAAAAGGGACTGGGAACTCCTGCAACCCGTGCCGGAATTATCGAGGGACTTGTCACCAGAGGTTATGCGGAGCGTAAGGGAAAGCAGATTACAGCTACAGAAAAGGGTGTTCATCTCATAAAGATTCTGCCGAATGATATAAAATCGCCCAAGCTGACCGCAGACTGGGAAATGAAACTCCAGCAGATGGAGCATGGACAATATAGCCATGAAGCGTTTATGCAGGAAATCTCTGATTATGTCAGAAACATATGCAGTACATACAGCACTGAAACTTGCAAAGACTCTGCACTTTCAGCAAAAGTCGGAAAATGCCCCGTCTGCGGAAAAGATGTTCTGGAAACTGCAAAGGCATATTCCTGTGAAGGCGGAAAAGACTGTAATTTCAAAATCTGGAAGAACATCTGCGGTAAATCTCTTTCAGCGGTTCAGGCAAAGAATCTGCTTTCTGAAAAGAAGCGTACCGATCTGATAAAGGGTATGAAAGGAAAATCAGGAAAACTTTTCGATGCCTATCTTTATATGAAACCAGACTATACAATTGGTTTTGAATTTCCGAAGCAAAAAAAATAAGAGGAGAAACTTCTTCCCCACTGGGGCAGAAGTAAAAGGGGGATGCCAAAATGATTGCACTGTATTACAGTGATATCGCTTTTGCTGAAGCAGATATTATCGTCAATGCAGCCAATGGATGCGGATGGATGAGCAATTGCCATGGCTGGAATACACTGCATCGCAGTGTTTCTGAAAGTCTGAACGACTATACTGAAGGTAAAATCGAAAAAGAATCCCGGTTAAGAGCACGCAAAAATCTGAAAATTTCCGCATGGCTTTATGGCACAAAGCCCGGAGATATTTTCGTTACTGGCAGCTGCGGACTCAAGTGCAAAGAAATTATCCATGCTGTTACCATGCGATATCCCGGCAGCAAAAGTAAGTATGAAAGTATACCTGCTGTAATAGAGAAGATATTTGCCTATTGTCATGAAAACAGCTATAAAAGCATTGCAATCCCTACCCTTGGCTGTGAAGCTGGTGGACTTCGTATAATGGATGTAATCCGGCTTATAGACAATTGCGCAAGACAAGCTCCAGATGAAATGATGATTGCAATATATGCTGAAAATCCATCCTATAAATACTACTACAACGAAGAACTCTCCCTATGGAGCGGAATTCGCAGCGAAATTCAAAGAAAGGCGAATTTTTCAAAAGGAAATTCCTATTTTTCGAAAGAAAAGTAGTTTATATAGATCATTTTATGTCAACCCAAAAGGAGGACGCAGTATGAAATTAAAAACAACTGGCAAAAAAATCATTTCCCTGCTTTGTGCATTTGTGATTTCTCTCGGCACACTGCTTGGAAGCTTTTCCTCAATGCCGGCAAATGCCGGTTCAATGGACGGCTTCGGACTGACGGGAGATATCATTATCAAACAGGCATGCAGTTACTTGGGAACGCCTTATAAAATGGACGGCAAAGGCTACTACAATGCTGCTTCAACTACAGCAGCACCCGTGAAACAAAATCCGGTTGACGGCTTGGACTGTTCTGGATTGGTTTATGCCACACTTACCGACCTTGTGGTAAGTACAACAGGTTTTTATTTGCAAAATCCTGTTCCATCAGTAACTTATCATTGGTATTCGTCAAAGACGCACTATTCTCACTTCAAAAGCGGTACCATCACATATGATAATTATACAACCGCAGTAGAAGAGGTATATGATGAAGCTTATTACGAAGGATTACCGTACAATTTTGAGTATTGTCCGTCTAATAAATACGAATACTATGACACTGCAAATCTGTATCCGGGGGATATTGTAATCGGACTTGCTGACAATCGGGAATTTGAACGTGATCATATGTGGTTTTACTTAGGTAAATACGACAGCAAAGAAGATGTCATTCAATATCTTGTGTCTCTCGGCTTAGAACGGTCTGAAATAGAACAATATGTGGTAGATGTAGCAGACAGCGGAAAAGAATACTGCCCCCACTGGCGTATTGAGTGTAATGTGTCCGGAGGCGTACATATTGACAATGCTACAGATGGTAAAACGATACTGATCGGCTATTTTGCTTATCGCATTACAGCAAAAACGCCCAGAGTAAAAACTGAAAAACGTGATGCGGAAACAAATGAATTGATTACAAAACCAGCTGAATTTGCATTTGTAAAAGCGTCTGACTATGAATCCGGCAATACAACTGCTTATATCACGCTTTCTGACGGCAGCACAACATTCTGGACAGATGAAAGCGGCAGTGCTACATGGCAAAATGAATTGACAACCGGAGATTATTATCTGGTAGAAGTTACACCGCCTGACGGATATGCAGCGGGTGAACCGGTAAAATTCTCCTATTCTGAACAAACACCGCTGAAAGTGGTTACTATGTATGACAGTCAAACTGTATTGACTGTTGAAAAGCGTGACAGATATGGCAATTTTATTGCATCAGAAGCAGAATTCGCACTGGTGAAAGCATCCGACTATGAAGCCGGAAACGAAACCGCTTATGTAACACTTCTGGACGGCAGAACCACATTTAAAACGGATTCTACAGGTACAATTACACTTACAGGTACGGTTGTTCCCGGCGATTATTATCTGGTGGAAGTCACACCGCCCAGCGGTTATACAGTGGGTACACCCGTTCGTTTCACATTAGACCAGCAGCAAACTGTATCTATGACAGACTTTGAAGTGTCTATCCGCTTCGAAAAACGTGCATCTGATACAAAAGAACTCATTGCAGCTGAAACAGAGTTTGCATTGGTAAAGGCTTCTGATTATGAAGCTGGCAACAAGACGGCATATGTAACACTGGCAAATGGAAGCACTACTTTTAAAACGGATAGCACGGGTTCTGTCACGCTGAAGGGACAGTTTCCGATTGGAAACTATTATCTGGTGGAAGTCACACCTCCCAGCGGTTATGCAGTGGGCACACCTGTGGAATTTACAACAAGCAGCATTGGAATCGGCACATTGGTTGTCACAATGTATGACAATCCCAAATGGCTGAATATTCAGAAGCTTGACCTTGAAACACAAAATCTGATTTTAAGTCCGGCAGAATTTGCAATTGTAAAAGCATCCGACTATGATGCCGGAAATAAGACGGCATATATTACTTTCTCTGATGGAAGCAATACCATAAAGACATCTAATGGCGTAGCAAAAATCCGAATTGTAGATTTGCCAGAAGATGATAAGTATTACATCATCGAAGTTTCTGCACCGGAAGGGTATATGCTGGATAGCACACCCATTCCGTTCACTTATAATGCAAATTCTCCTTATGCATCATTTGCTGTTCCTATATATAACAGAGTAACCACAACAACCACAACAACAACCACGACTACTACCACGACTACTACCACTACCACAAAGAAAACAACTACCACCACAACAACGACTACACCGAAACCTACTACCACGACTACTACAACTACCACAAAGAAAACGACTACCACCACAACCACCACTACACCGAAGCCTACTACAACAACTACTACAACTACCACAAAGAAAACAACTACCACCACAACCACCACTACACCGAAACCTACTACCACGACTACTACAACTACCACAAAGAAAACAACTACCACCACAACCACCACTACGCCAAAGCCTACTACCACGACTACTACAACTACCACAAAGAAAACAACTACCACCACAACCACCACTACGCCAAAGCCTACTACCACGACTACTACAACTACCACAAAGAAAACGACTACCACTACAACCACCACTACGCCAAAGCCTACTACCACGACTACTACAACTACCACAAAGAAAACGACTACCACCACAACCACCACTACGCCAAAGCCTACTACCACTACCACGACAACCACAACTACACCGAAGCCTACTACAACGACTACTACAACTACCACGAAGAAAACGACGACGACTACCACAACAACTACCACAACAACAACAACAACAACTACTACTACCACAACGACTACTACAGTTACCGCAACTGTCCCGGTCCGTAAGATTGATTCTTCAAATTCTGACCTGAATGGAGCTACACTTGCCGTTTACAAGGTGGATGAAAATGGAAAAATAGAATCTGTACCTATTGATGCATGGCTGTCAGATGGTTCAACACATATTGTAAAGAATCTGATTCCGCAACAGACATATGTACTTCAGGAACTTTCTGCACCGGATGGATATATCGCAGCAGAGCCGATTTACTTTTCTGTAAGGAAAACGTCTGGCGGTTATCGGATTTTCTACGGAAGTTCTGCAAGCTCCATGAGCCAACAGGCAACGGAACTGAAAATCGTTAATGCGAAAATCACAACCACGACCACTACAACAACAACTACCGCTACAACGACTACCACCACAACAGCAACCGTCCCCATTCGTAAAGTAAACACAAGTAATGCTGACCTGAAAGGTGCCACACTTGCTGTCTATAAATTGAATGAAACCGTTCCTATTGATGCATGGACATCAGATGGTGCGGCTCATACCGTAAGTGGAATCGTTGCAGGTGAAACATATGTTATTAAAGAGCTTGCTGCACCGGATGGATATGTTGCAGGCGAACCGATTTACTTTTCTGTAAGGAAAACGTCTGGCGGTTATCGGATTTTCTACGGAAGTTCTGCAAGCTCCATGAGCCAACAGGCAACGGAACTGAAAATCGTTAATGCGAAAATCACAACCACGACCACTACAACAACAACTACCGCTACAACGACTACCACCACAACAGCAACCGTCCCCATTCGTAAAGTAAACACAAGTAATGCTGACCTGAAAGGTGCCACACTTGCTGTCTATAAATTGAATGAAACCGTTCCTATTGATGCATGGACATCAGATGGTGCGGCTCATACCGTAAGTGGAATCGTTGCAGGTGAAACATATGTTATTAAAGAGCTTGCTGCACCGGATGGATATGTTGCAGGCGAACCGATTTACTTTTCTGTAAGGAAAACGTCTGGCGGTTATCGGATTTTCTACGGAAGTTCTGCAAGTTCCATGATCCAACAGGCAACGGAACTTCAAATCGTTAATGCCAAAATTACAACCACGACCACTACAACAACAACTACCGCTTCAACGACTACCACCACAACAGCAACCGTACCTATTCGTAAAGTAAACACAAGTAATGCTGATCTGAAAGGTGCTACACTTGCTGTCTATAAGTTAAATGAAACCGTTCCTATTGATGCATGGACATCAGATGGTGCGGCTCATACCGTAAGTGGAATCGTTGCAGGTGAAACATATGTTATTAAAGAGCTTGCTGCACCGGATGGATATGTTGCAGGCGAACCGATTTACTTTTCTGTAAGGAAAACGTCTGGCGGTTATCGGATTTTCTACGGAAGTTCTGCAAGTTCCATGATCCAACAGGCAACGGAACTTCAAATCGTTAATGCCAAAATTACAACTACCACGACTACTACCACTACAACTACTACCACTACAACCACCACTACATTTACCGTACCTGTTGAGAAAAAAGACGAAGACGGCAAAACGGTAACAGGAGCAGAGCTTTCCGTATACATTGTGGATCGTACAGTTCATGGTGCTGTTGTACGGGAAGAACCCATTGCAAGCTGGAAAACAGATGGTACACCGCATATTTTAGATGGACTGCAAGAATATACCATATATATGATCGCTGAAACAAGCGTACCGGACGGATATGCAGCTGCGGAGCCTATTTACTTCCTGATTACCCCGTCTGGTAAAATCCGTTGTATGGATAATCCAAACGACACAGCGGTAGATCTGGAGTCAGATACACTGGAACTCATTGATCAGAAAATTCAGGTAGAGATTTCTAAGCAGGACATTACATCCGGTGAAGAATTACCAGGTGCTGAGATGCAGATTTATCTGGTAAACGAAAATCATGAAAGAACAATTATTGACAGCTGGATTTCCACAAATCAGCCCCACCATATTGAAAAAATGGCTGCTGGAAACTATGTTCTGGTTGAAAGAACGGCTCCAGAAGGTTATCTGGTAGCAGAAGAAGTGCCGTTTACTGTTGAAAAAACCGGTGATATTCAGTCTGTTGTTATGAAGGATGCTCCTGTTTCTCTTCATATCAGCAAAACAGACATTGCCGGAGAAGAATTGCCGGGAGCAACGATGCGCCTGACCAGCAACAAGTCCCTGAAAAATGTTGCTATATCAGGCGGTGGTAAGGATGTTTCTATTGTCGGACAAAATGAAAACTGTATTACATGGATTTCTGGTGAAGAAGAAACGATTCTCTCCTATCTCCCGGATGGATTCTATACATTGGAAGAAATCATTGCGCCCAGTGGATATGAAATCATCAGCACATTCCAATTTATCATTGAAAACGGAAAATTGATTGCTTCTTCAACAGAAAACATCACAGTTGATGAGCACAAGCTAACAATCGTTGATGAAGCAATTCATATGACCATCAGCAAGCAAGCCATTGATAACAATGAGGAGCTGTCGGGAGCAACATTAACCTTAACAAGCAAAGACGGATATTCTCTGAAAAACGTAACCGTTGATTTCACTGAGGGTTATTCTGTTTCTGAAGATGAAACAAGCATTATATGGACAGGCAGTAAAACAGCTGCTGAATTCACAAAACTTCCAGCAGGAACCTATATACTCACAGAAACAAGTGCACCAAACGGCTATTTGATTGCAGAATCGATTACTTTTATCATGGATGTATATGGTAATGTCACAATTGATGGGACAGATGCAGGTACTCAGATAACAATGAAGGACGACTATACCAAGATGGAGATTTCCAAGCAGGATATCACATCCGGCGAAGAACTGCCTGGAGCTGAACTGGAAGTTTACTTTATCGGCGAAGAAGAGGAAAGAATCCTGATTGACAGCTGGACTTCCACGGATGAAGCGCACTACATGGAAAAGCTGGTACCTGGTGACTACATTCTGGTTGAAAAGACCGCTCCGGAAGGTTATCTGACAACAGAAGAAGTGCCGTTTACCGTTGAGGAAACCGGTGAAATTCAGACAGTTGTCATGAAGGACGACTACACCAAGGTGGAGATTTCCAAGCAGGATATCACATCCGGCGAAGAGCTGCCTGGTGCCGATCTGGAAGTTTACTTTGTCGGCGAAGATGAGGAAAGAATCCTGATTGACAGCTGGACTTCTACAGATCAGCCGCACCATATTGAAAAACTGGCTTCCGGAAATTACATTCTGGTTGAAAAGACCGCTCCGGAAGGTTATCTGACAACAGAAGAAGTACCGTTTACTGTTGAAGAAACCGGCGAAATTCAGACAGTTGTCATGAAGGACGACTATACCAAGGTGGAGATTTCCAAGCAGGATATCACATCCGGCGAAGAGCTGCCTGGAGCCGAACTGGAAGTTTACTTTGTCGGCGAAGATGAGGAAAGAATCCTGATTGACAGCTGGACTTCTACAGATCAGCCGCACCATATTGAAAAACTGGCTGCCGGAAATTACATTCTGGTTGAAAAGACCGCTCCGGAAGGATATCTGACAACAGAAGAAGTACCGTTTACTGTTGAAGAAACCGGCGAAATTCAGACAGTTGTCATGAAGGACGACTACACCAAGGTGAAGATTTCCAAGCAGGATATCACATCCGGCGAAGAACTGCCTGGTGCCGATCTGGAAGTTTACTTTGTCGGCGAAGAAGAGGAAAGAATCCTGATTGACAGCTGGACTTCCACGGATGAAGCGCACTACATGGAAAAGCTGGTACCTGGTGACTACATTCTGGTTGAAAAGACCGCTCCGGAAGGATATCTGACAGCAGAAGAAGTACCGTTTACCGTTGAGGAAACCGGCGAAATTCAGACAGTTGTCATGAAGGACGACTACACCAAGGTGGAGATTTCCA
>JBJERF010000078.1:0-18817 GCA_051882115.1 Ruminococcus sp.
CAGGTGCTAGTCCTCGCAAGGGGGTGGAGGTTCAAGTCCTCTTATCCGCACCATCCCGTTGCGTTGGAATTATAAAGGGCTGTTGCAGATCTAAGCTCTGCAACAGCCCTTTTGTTATTTTCATTGACCAAACAAGTATATCGCCCCCTGGCGCACTGTAAATGATGAAAACGTAAAAGTGGGGACGTAGGGCGGTAGAGCTGGCGGCAGCTCGTTTTTTGTTACACACAGCGCAAACATTATTTACATCTGCTATAGAGTTTTTCAAAAACACCGTGGTATGATACAGATAGAATGCAAGATTTATGGAAAGGGAGTTATTGAATATGGGGTATGTAATTACAATTACACGTCAGTTCGGAAGTCTGGGAAAGGCAGTCGCACAGGAAACAGCACAGCTGCTCGGCTGGAATTATTATGACCGCCGCAAAATTGAAACAGAAGCGGCTCAGGAGGATACCTCGCTTGCACCCATGGTTCAGCTGCAAAAAAATGAAATAAAGGAATACCAGAGAATGGAATACCCTCTGGGAATTGGCAGCGCACTGAAACAGGAACGGATGTTTCAGGTGCAGAGCCGCCTGATCGAAAAACATGCCGCACAGGAAAACTGCGTCATCGTAGGCCGATGTGCAGAATATATTCTGAAAGACCATCCCGGTATCCTCCGATGCTATCTCTTTGCACCAGAAGAAAACCGCATTGCCAATACGGTCAGCACCCTGGGCATTACCAAAACTGAGTATCAGCCGCTGATTGAAACCATTGACCGTGCATGGGGACAATACTACCTGAAATATACCGGATATGAAATCGAAAATACAAAGCTGCGTGATTTGCTCATCAATACAGCTATGCTGGGCACAAAGAGCACTGCTGAAATGATTGCACGAATTGCAAAAAGAAAATTTCATCTGGAATAAGTCTTCATGCACCGCACCCTGCATATACTGCTTTGAGGTGATGTATGGTGTCTAAGGCAAAAATAGCCGGTCTCATGGGTTTTTTATGGATTTCTGTATTGGGAACACTCCTGCACTTTACCCATTCGTGGTCAGGCGGAAACCCCTTTATCGGATTGTTCTCCGCAGTCAGTGAAAGTGTGTGGGAGCATCTGAAGCTGATCTTCTTCCCTGCTGCTTCCTACGCATTGCTGCTCTGTCCATTCGCACGAAAAAAATGCCCTGCTTGTCTCACGGCTTTTGCAGCAGCTGCAATCTGTGCCATGGCAGTTTTGACGATGCTGTATTACACATACAGCGGCATTCTGGGCATGGATCTTTCATGGGTAAATATCGGACTGTTTTATGGATGTGCTGCACTGACAGCCGGACTGGGCATCCACTGGAGCAACCGTTGGCAGGAAACCGGAAATCTATGGGGGCTGGCAATCATCACTGCAATTGCCATATGCTTTTTCCGATTTACAGCAGTTCCTCCGGATCTTGGCATTTTCTCTATGCCCTGAATACCCGAATTATCACACAGTTTTCACCTTTACAGGATAGATTTTTTCTAATTTTCATTGCAATTGTAAGAAAAATCTATTATAATATAGGTAGAATCTATGTTCTAAAGGAGAATCAATCTTATGGAAGAGTTAAAGCCAAACAAAAAACCCTATATCTGGTATTGGGTGATTGCAATTGCTGTCTTTATTCTGCTCAACCTGTTTGTATTTCCGAATTTCATGAAACAGCCTGTTGAAGAAGTCGGATATAATACCTTGATTGAAATGGCAGAAAAAAAGGATATCGGATCCGTTAATATCAGTTCCTCACAGATTACCTTTACCGACAAGGAGGAAGCACACTTTTATAAAACCGGTTTGATGGATGACCCCATGCTGGTAGAACGGCTGTATCAGTCAGGGGCCGAATTCAAGGCGGAAATCATAACAACTACCTCGCCGATTACATATATTCTGGTCAGCTATGTGCTTCCCCTGGTTTTGATGATTGTGGTATTCCGCATCATTACCCGCAAGATGAATGGGAAAATGGGCGGCAACTCCATGATGTTCGGTATGGGCAAAAGCAATGCCAAGATATATGTAAAATCCACAGCCGGTATCAAATTCAAGGATGTTGCCGGCGAAGAAGAAGCCAAGGAACTGCTGGAGGAAATTGTTGACTTTCTCCACAATCCAAAAAAATACCAGGAGATCGGTGCTTCTATGCCCAAGGGTGCTCTGCTTGTAGGGCCTCCCGGCACCGGTAAAACACTGCTTGCAAAGGCCGTAGCCGGCGAAGCTGAGGTTCCGTTCTTTTCCATCTCCGGCTCGGAATTTGTAGAAATGTTTGTCGGTATGGGTGCTGCCAAGGTGCGTGATCTGTTCAAACAGGCAAATGAAAAGGCTCCTTGTATCGTCTTTATCGATGAAATTGATGCCATCGGCAAACGACGGGATGGTCAGATCGGCGGAAACGATGAACGTGAACAGACGCTGAATCAGCTGCTGACCGAAATGGACGGATTTGACGGCTCCAAAGGTGTTGTAATTCTGGCTGCCACCAACCGGCCTGAATCTCTGGATCCCGCCCTTTTACGACCGGGTCGCTTCGATCGGCGCATTCCAGTGGAATTGCCCGACTTACAGGGACGAATTGACATTCTGAAAGTACATGCACAGAAAATTAAAATTGCACCCAATGTGGACTTTCAGGCCATTGCAAGAACTGCTGCCGGTGCATCCGGTGCAGAACTTGCAAATATTGTCAATGAAGCTGCTCTGCGTGCTGTCCGCAACGGCAGAAAATCCGCAACACAGGAAGATATGATGGAAAGCGTTGAAGTGGTCATTGCCGGATATCAAAAGAAAAACCGTGTACTTTCCAATAAGGAAAAACTCACCGTAGCATATCATGAGGTGGGTCATGCACTGGTTGCAGCACTTCAATCTCACTCTGCACCTGTACAGAAAATCACCATTATTCCCCGTACTTCCGGTGCACTGGGCTACACCATGCAAGTGGAAGAGGGCGAACACTTCCTGATGACCAAGACGGAGCTGGAAAATAAAATTGCCACCTTTACCGGCGGCCGTGCTGCGGAAGAGCTGGTTTTCCATGAAATTTCAACTGGTGCTGCCAATGATATCGAACAGGCAACAAAGCTTGCCCGTGCAATGATCAGCCGCTATGGTATGAATGATGAATTTGGTATGGTCGCATTGGAAACGGTGAACAATCAGTATCTGGGCGGCGATGCAAGCCTTGCCTGCTCCAATGAAACACAAACCAAAATTGATGCCAAGGTAGTCGCACTCATTCACAAACAGTATCAGAAGTCTTTGCAGCTGCTGGAACAGAATATCGCAAAACTGCATGAAATTGCAAAGTACCTTTACGAAAATGAAACCATTACGGGCGAGGAGTTTATGCAGATTCTGAATGCACAGCCTGCATCTATTACGGCACAACAATAAGGAGGAACAAATACAATGAATCAGAATATGGCTGTCATTACCAAACGGGCTTACAATGCCAAATGTATCCGTACTGTACAGTTTACCAATGAACGCTATGACAACAAGGACAGCGGATGGCGGTTCTTTTACGGCGATGAGGACGATCATGTACTGGAACGCATGGAATGCTTCCGCTTGATCTCACTGGAAGAAATTCTGTCACTCATGCCGCAGCTCCGGAATATCCTTGATAAAGAACAATGCACCTACTACCATTATCAGGAAGAGGATGGTACATTTTCCGAAAGTGAGCACTTTGCTGCGGAGGATGCACCGGAAACAGACCCGTTTTTACAGGCATTTATGCAGAAGCACTGACCTCAGAAGGAGGACTCCTATTTCTAACAATATGAACCTATGGATGACCGCAGCTGCTTTTCTGACAGCAGCTGCACTTCAGTCAGCAAGCAATACACACATCAAAAATACGGAACTTTCCAAGCCGGAAAAAACAGTACCAAAGACAAAAAAAGCACAGCGAAAAACCTATTCGCTGACTGCATAAAAATCAAGGAGGTATTCATATGAACTACACTTATATACCCAAAGGTGTCTGCTCCCGCCAGATTGAAATTGAAGTGGAAAACGGCAAAATTGTCAATGTCCAGTTTACCGGCGGATGCAACGGGAATTTGCAGGGCATCGGTGCGTTGGTAAAGGGGATGGATGTACAGGAGGCAATTGACCGTCTGGAAAATATCCGCTGCGGTATGAAGCCTACTTCCTGCCCTGACCAGCTGGCAAAGGCTTTAAAGCAGGCTCTTTAATGGATACGCACATTCGAGCTGTTGCCAGTAGAGCTGCCCTACCACCCCCACTTTAACTTTTTATTATTTAAAGTGAATCAAGCCCCCTGCCAGGGGGCGATATACTGATTTCGTAAATGAAAATAACAAACGAGCTGTTGCCAGCTCGACCGCCTTACCACCCCCACTTTAACCTTTTATCATTTAAAGCGAATCAAGCCCCCTGCCAGGGGGCGATATACTGATTTCGTAAATGAAAATAACAAAGGGACTGTTGCAGATTTAAGCCTTGCAACAGTCCCCTATTTTTATCATGTGAATGATTCGATGCCGAATCCTCCATTATACGCCAGATAACAGCTCCTGATACATCTTTACATATGCCTTTGCGGACTGTGCCCAGCTGTAATCACAATTCATGGCACGCTTTATCAATGCATTCCATTGCTTGGGACTGTTATATACTTCCATCCCCCGCTTTAATGCATTCAGCATATCCAGTGCATCAAAGGTCTTGAACGTAAAGCCGTTTCCGTTTTCGCCGCCTGCATCCCGAACCGTATCCTTTAAACCACCGGTTTCACGAACAATCGGAATGGCACCATAGCGCATTGCCACCATCTGTGCCAGACCGCACGGCTCATTCTGGGACGGCATCAGAAAGAAATCTGCACCTGCATAAATCTTACGGGACAGCTCCGGAAGAAATCCGATATTCACCTTTACCTGCTTCGGATACCGTTCCTGCATTTCACGGAAGAAATCCTCAAAAATTTTCTCACCGCTGCCCAAAATTACAAATTTACAGCCCAGCTGAATCATCTCATGGAATACTCTCTGTATCAGCTGAATCCCCTTATGGGCTACAAGTCTGGTGACAATTCCAATAACCGGTGTATCCCCTGCCGGCAGTCCCATTTCCTCCAGCAATGCTTCACGGCATTTCTTTTTTCCGGAAATACGGGCGGCTGTATAATTTTTTGCAATCACCGGATCCGTTGCAGGATTATACAGAGATACATCAATCCCATTCAGAATGCCTGTAATTCCATCCTTACGGCGTACCAGTGCACGATCCATTCCGTAGGAATACCATGGATCCAGAACCTCTCCTGCATAGGTAGGACTGACCGTTGTGATACGGTCTGCCGTTTCAATGGCACCCTTCATCAGATTGACACAACCGTCAAATTCCAAAAGATTTGTATGATAAGATGGCAGTCCCATCAGCTCTGTAACAACCTCTCTGCCATATACCCCTTGATACTGGATATTATGAATGGTATAAACCATTTGAATGCCTTCATACTCCCGATGATAGCGATACAGAATTTCGTAGAACACCGGTATCATGGCAGTCTGCCAGTCATTGCAGTGAATAATATCCGGTTTGAATGCAATCAACGGCAATATTTCCAGCACTGCACGGCTGAAAAATACAAAACGCTCACAGTCATCATAAAAACCATACATACCGTCACGCATAAAATAATAGGGATTGTCAATCAGGTAATAGGTGACACCGTTTTGCTGAATGGTATATACACCACAGTACTGCTTACGCCATGATACATCTACCGTTACATCCCCCAGATAGGTCATCTGATTGCGCACCTCCGGCTTGACACTCCGATACAACGGCATGACTACACGGCAATCACAATCCATCTGCTGAATTGCAGCCGGAAGAGATCCCAGCACATCTGCCAGACCGCCGGATGCTGCAAAGGGCAATGCCTCACTGGCTGCAAATAAAATCTTCATTGAATTTTCCTTTCTCTGCATAAAGGAGCATCGAACAACGGCTCGATGCTCCTCATTGGCAGAATCGTTTTTATTTACCAGTTAAATCTTTGCCTTCTTGCCTAAGTACAGCGGATACTCCTCAGAACCAGTCAGCACTCGCTCCGCAGAAATTTCCACATTCTTATCTGCAACAATGCATTCCAGACAGCACTTTTCCCCAACAACAGTGCCCTGCATCAGAACACAGTTCTTGACAACCGCACCCTTGCCGATCTTAACACCACGGAACAAAATGCAGTTCTCAACCGTACCTTCGATCATACAGCCATCTGCAATGCTGGAATTCTTTACATTGGAATCCAGACCATACTTTACCGGTGCATTATCGCCCGTCTTGGTATAAATCGGTGCCTCAGAATTAAACAGACTCTTACGAACCTCACTTTCCTGAAGCTTCAGATTGGTTTTGTAGTAGGATTCCAGACTGTCAATCTTAAAGAAGCAGTCCTTATGCTCATATGCCTTGAATACAAATTCATCCTTACGACGCTGGAGTATATCACGAATCAGGCTGTGCTGGCTCTTACTTGCAGATTCCTGTACAATCTTCTTCAGGAAATCTGTTCTCATGACAAACATATCCAGACAGATATTGCACTCGCCTGCCATATCCGGATGAACCAGAACCTCTGTCACATTCTGCTCCTCATCAATGGTGAGAATGTTGGTATTGCTGTTCTTTTCCTTGCGGTACAGCCCCTTTGCATAAACAATCGTGATATCAGCTCCGGATTGTGCATGCTGTGCGATAACCTGACTGAAATCCACATTTGCAACAACATCACAGTTTGCCAGTACAACAAATTCTGATTGTGTATATTCAATAAAGTTCCAGACGTTGTTCAGTGCTTCCAGTCTGCCCTGATATACACCGCCTCCAACCTGGCTGAACGGCGGAAGCAGATGCAGACCGCCCTTTTTTCTGGCAAGATCCCACTCACGGCCGGAACCAAGATGATCCATCAGAGAACCGTAGTTGGACTTTGTGATAACGCCTACTTCCTGAATACCGGAATTTACCATATTCGACAGCGGAAAGTCAATCAGACGATACCGTCCGCCAAAGGGAATGGAGCCCATTGTACGCTGCTTTGTCAGATCAATCACAGCAGAATCATTGATGCTTGCGAAAATCAGACCCAATACATTATTATTCATACCCATGCTTCTACACCGCCTTATATATTCTCAGAAATGATTTGCTTCGGGAGCACCTGTGCGCCTTCGGATACGCAAATCTCATGTCCGACAACAGCAATTCCCCAGTCGTCCTTGTTTTCCACACATTCCGGACGCTTTCCGATTCTTGCTCCGGATTCAATGACACTATCCTCACCGATAATGGCATACTCAACAACTGCACCCTTTTTAATAACGGTGCCCGGCATGATGATACTGTACTTGACAACAGCTCCCTCTTCAATGGTGACTCCGGCAGAAATTACAGAGAAATCAACCGTGCCGTCAATAACGCTGCCTTCTGTAATCATGGAGTTTTCCACATGTGCATTGGAGCCAATATACTGAGGCGGCATATTCTCATGGCGGGAGTAAATCTTCCAGGACTGGTCATACAGATCCAGCGGCAGACTGGGACTGAGCAGATCCATATTTGCTTCCCACAGACTATCCAGTGTACCTACATCTCTCCAGTAGCCCTCAAACTCATAGGCAAACAAACGCTCTCCGTTGCCCAGCATTGCCGGAATGATATCCTTGCCGAAATCCTTGGAACCTGTACCTGCATTTTCATTCTCAATCAGATACTTTTTCAGCTTCTCCCATGTAAAGACATAGATACCCATGGAAGCCAGTGTAGATTGGGGTTCCTTGGGCTTTTCTGTAAAGTCAACAATTCTTCCCTCTTCATCACAGGTCATAATACCGAAACGGGATGCCTCAGAACGAGGTACATCAATGACTGCAATGGTGCTGTCAGCGTTATTTGCAACATGGAAATCCACCATCTTTGAATAGTCCATCTTATAGATATGGTCGCCGCCCAGCACAATCACATACTCCGGATCATATCTTTCAATAAATGCCATATTCTGATAAATGGCATTTGCAGTACCTTCATACCAAGAAGCACCCGCTGCGGTCTGGTACGGAGGCAGCACATGGACACCGCCATGCATCTTGTCCAGATCCCACGGCTGACCATTGCCAATGTAATCATTCAGTACCAGCGGCTGATATTGGGTCAGTACGCCAACGGTATCAATGCCGGAATTGATGCAGTTGGACAGCGGAAAGTCAATAAACCGGTTCTTACCGCCATAGGGAATTGCAGGCTTGGCAACCTTCTGGGTCAGTGCATAGAGTCTGCTGCCCTGTCCGCCAGCCAGCAGCATTGCGACACACTTCTTTTTAATTTTCATGATATTCCTCCTAACAAATTGCTGTGAATCTTTATCTTAAATATAGAATAAGCATATTCAATGACCTACATTTACAATCCTTATGTCCAACAAAAATCAGGTTGTCTTTTTCTTTCTGCCGGTACCGGAGGTGCGCTTTCTGGATGCTGATACACTCCTCTTTTTCGGCTTCTGAACCGGTACATGCTTCAGATAAACAACGGAAAGCGGTGCCAGCGTCATAGAAATACACTGCTCAAAGCCATGCATCTCTTCTTCAATCGTGGGGAATTCCTTCTCCGATACACCGGAGCCGCCAAATTCCGGCGCATCTGAATTCATTACAAGGACATACTTTCCTTCCTTCGGCACACCAATTCTGTAATCATTCCGCTGTACCGGACAGAAGTTGCATACAATCACAAGCTCATTGCCTGCGTCATCTATTCTGCGGAATGCAATGACGCTTTGCTGATAGTCATCATGAGAAATCCAGCTAAAGCCCTCCCATGAAACATCATTCTGCCACAAGGGAGAATTTTCCAGATAGAACCGGTTGAGTGCTTCTGTATATTGTTCCATATGCTGATGATTCGGATCACTGAGCAAATCCCAGTCCAGCTGTGTCTGATAATTCCACTCGTTGCTCTGAGCAAATTCCTGTCCCATAAACAAAAGCTTCTTACCCGGATGCGCCATCATATAGCCAAGGAAAGCACGGTAGGAGGCAAACTTTTCCTCCAGAAGCGGCGAGGACATCTTCCGCAGCATGGAGCATTTGCCGTATACAATCTCATCATGAGAAATCGGGAGTATGTAATTTTCAGAGAAACAGTAGAAGAATGAAAAGGTCAGCTTGTCATGATTAAAGGCACGATAAATCGGATCCAGTGAGATATACTGAAGCATATCATTCATCCAGCCCATATTCCACTTAAAGTTAAAGCCAAGTCCGCCGATATCCGTAGGCTTCGTAACCAACGGCCATGCAGTGGATTCCTCTGCAACCATCAGCACACCCGGATACCGTTCAAAGGCGGCTTCATTCAGATGCCGCAGAAATTCAACAGCCTCAATATTTTCATGACCGCCATACTGATTGGCACGCCACTGACCATCCGGACGGTCATAGTCCAGATACAGCATGGATGCAACGGCATCTACACGCAGACCATCCACGTGATACTCACCCAGCCAATTGCAGGCACTGGAAATCAGGAAGGAACGTACCTCTCCTTTTCCATAATCAAAAACACGGGTACCCCATGCCTTGTGTTCCATTTTCAGCGGATCTGCGTACTCATAGCAATAGGAACCGTCAAATTCACAAAGTCCCGCCGGATCCTTTGGAAAATGTGCCGGAACCCAGTCCAGAATCACGCCAATCCCTGCCTGATGGAACATATCTACCATTTTACGGAAGTCATCCGGTGTACCATGCCGGGAAGTAGGCGCAAAATACCCCGTTACCTGATACCCCCAAGAGCCGTCATAGGGATACTCCGTCAACGGCATGAACTCAACATGCGTATAGGACATCTTCTTCAGATAAGGAATAATCTGACTGGCAAAGCCCACATAACTCGGGAAGTCCTCTTCCTCGCTGTGCTTCCAGGAACCCAGATGCACTTCGTATATATTCATCGGACTTTTATAAGGTGATTTTTCAGCTCTGGAAAGCATCCATTCTTCATCACGCCATGCATAACTGCTCTCGTAAATTTTTGAGGCAGTGCCGGGACGCCGTTCAAAATGCTGCGCATATGGGTCAGCCTTGTCCAGCAGCCGTCCGTCCTCCGTTTCAATGCTGTATTTATAGCAATCAAATTGTTTCAGCCCTGGAATTTCAGCTTCCCAGACCGTATCCGAAATACGCACCATGGGATTCTTTGTACGTTCCCATTCATTAAAGTCACCTATAACGGAAACACTTTTGGCACGTGGTGCCCAAACACGGAAACGATAACAGTCATTTTCCGGATTTTTGTGCACACCAAAAAACCGGCCTGACTCATAATTCTTTCCTTGATGAAATAAGTAAAGCGGAAAATCATTGTCTGTATTGCTCTGGATTGAAGGCATAGCTTCCCCTCCTTTATTGTTATATTCATATTTTAGCACAATTTGCTTTTATTTTCAAGCACTTTTTGATACAACTTCGAAATTCCATGTATTGCAACAGTTTCATGCCATGAATTTGTGCATTTTGCACAAACGATTCGGTGAGTTTCTCTCATATATTGGCGTAAAAAGCAAGTAAAAAGCAGTTTTTATCGATGTGAATTTTCCAGAATTTGTATAACAGTCACAGATACATCATCCCTGCATTTTCCTCCGTTAAACAGAACGGCTTTCTGACAGATCTCATCCGCTATGTACGTCAGATCATTGCTGCTCAGCAAAAGCTCCTTGATAAAGGGATACTGACTTTCCAGCACACCATCTGAAAGCATAACAATCATATCCTCTGCCAGCAAAGGAAAATGTCTGGTAAAAACATCCGGCGATGCACCTGCACCAATGGGAAACGTGGGCGCACAGATGCGAATTACCTGCCCGTCATGCCGAAGCAGTGTAGACGATGCACCGGATTTAATCAGCGTCATTTCTCCGCTGTCCAGATCAAAACGGGCTGCATCCAGCGTTGCAAAGCTCTCCTGATCGGATTTGGTCAGCATCAGACCATTGATGACCCGCAGTGCAGAATCATAGGAAACACCGCTGCTGATGAGCTTCCGGAACATTTCGGCTGTCATACGGGATTCTACAGCAGCTGATTTGCCTGTACCCATTCCATCCGAAAGCACAACATAAGCACATCCGGAACCATCCCGGAACTGAACCGTTGTATCACCTGAAACACCTCCTTCCGCACAGCGTTTGGTGCTGTACTGTGCCAGATGATAAGGCGGTGCCTGACAGAGCCGATAGCGCACCGATTCCTTTGTACCCACCGGTTCCAGTTCCTCCAGCGTGATATTCAGCATTTCCGTAAGAATATGGCAGATGGCTGCCATACAGCCCTCCAGCTGCCTGTCCTTGCAGTAAAATTCAATCATCAGCCGTTCACGGTCATTATAATATGCTACAATGGAATCACAGGAATATCCATACCGATCCAGACGGCGTTCAATGCCATCTGTCAGCTCACTGCTGTAACGTGCCGCCATACGATCCCCAAAAGAAGAAAGCATCTCCTCTGCTGCCATCAGCTGCTCAAACAGAAGCCGGCGGCTTTCCTCCTTTTGTGCAATTTTTGCTTTTTGCAGTTGAATCCGTTTCTGCTCCTTTGCAAATGTACGGCAAAGCTGCTCCTTCTGACAGCATGCTCCAAGCTCCTTGGGAAGCTGCGTAACCGAATGCGCCGGATGCTGCTGCATTTTCTGAAAGCCCGTATAGGTACGCTTTGCATACTTTTTCCAGCAGGTCTCTCTGCCGCTGCATGCCTTGCAGACAGATGAACTGACAACGACACAGATCTCTTTTTCACAGATGGGATGCGCCAGCAGCTGAGCAATTTTTTCTGTATCTGCACGGACACTCCCGATGGACTGTGCCATAAAACGCATACGCACGGCAAGATTCTCCATCATCCGGTGAGAAGATGCCTGCTCGGTAACAATCCATTGATCCAGACAAATGGTATGTAAAAGCAAATAGGTTACACAGCCCAGCAGAAAATTTCCAATCGAGGTATAGGTCAGCGTACCCGTTTGAATGGTCAGCTGTGCCAGTGCATTGAACAGAAAAAAAACACCGGCTGTTACAAAACTGCCCATATCTGTCATATAGCCTGCCAGAAGACCCGTGACGGGAAGAAAAATCAGACTCATGCCCAGCTCGTCCGCAGACAGCATAGATCCGCAGGCAGTCAGCGCACCGCAGATCACGCCCCCTGTATAACGGAACCGCTGGGCGGCAAGCAGCGTAACGGCAATTCCTATCACGCAGCCGGGATTGATGAGAGAAAACTGAAAAGAACTGAGCGCACCAATGAGTACGAAATAGACCACAGCAGCTGCACAGCCTACGGATGATTGAAGAGGAATTTTCTTCTGATTCCGAAGCTTGCTCAGAACCGTATGCATAAAATAAGCGGTGGTTCCTGTCAGAAGCGCACTCATAATATAAAGCAGAATGCCCTCGCCTCCACGATTCTGAGAAAATGAAACCACCATACCAGCCACAAAAACACATAAGGCAGCAGAAATGGAAACAAAACGTGCCGAATGATATTCACGCAGAATGACACGCACACAGGCTGCCAGCATCAAAGATAAAATCAACGGGAGCTGCGCCGGAAGCGTCTGGGCAATGAAGCCTGTTACAAGGGTGCCAATCAGGACAGCCACTGCCCCCATTGGACCCATACAAGCCGCAACCGCAACCGGTATGGGAGATGAGATGCTGCCAAGCTCTGCACAGGCAAAAATGAGACCGCACAGAAAAGATCCGGCGGTCTCCCAGACAATGGGGACAATCATTTTCGTTTTCTCAGGGTCTTTATGTGACATAGGGAATTCCGTCCTTTCTGCTGCATGGATGCATGAAAATTGATATAGTTCATTATAACGCATTCAGAACAAACAGACTGTCGAAATCCCCTGTCGAATGCAGGAGGCTGTCTTGATTTTTCAGAGGGAAATCCTGTGCTCTGTCAGAACCAAACAAAAAGAAAAAACTCTGCTTGAAAAAACAACAAAGATGTGGTATACTATGAAATGAGGTGTGTATCATGCGGAAAACATTTTTCATTTCAGCAGGAATTACCGCAGCAGCAGCAATTGGCTGCATTGCTGCAATCGCTTTCAGCAGTTCATCTGCTCAGTATGAAACAGCATATGTTTATCAAGACGGCAAGGTCATTGCAGAAATTCCTCTGGATGGTTCATCGGACGGAACAACCCTTACAGTCAGCGGAGAAAACGGAATGGAAAATGTGATCGAAGTGCAGGATCAAAAGATTCATATGAAATCCGCAACCTGTCCGGATCAGCTGTGTGTGAAAATGGGCTGGCGTACACATGCGGATACACCCATTGTTTGTCTGCCGGCAAAGGTAGTCATTGAAATCAAAGGAGACACACATGAAGCCGACGCTGAAATCAACTAAACATCTGGTGCGAATGGGACTGTATACCGCAATTGCACTGACCATTTTCATGGTAGAAGCGCAAATTCCATCCATTGCACCTTCTATTCCGGGGATAAAACTGGGCCTTTCCAATATTGTAACGCTGTTTTTGCTGACCTGTGAGTCAAAACGGGATGCTGTCATGGTGCTGCTGGTGCGGATTCTTCTGGGCAGTTTTTTTGTAGGACAAATGATGACCTTGCTCTATTCTCTTGCCGGCGGACTGCTGAGCTTTCTTGTTATGGCACTATGCAGTACCATCTTCCAAAAAAAAGTTTTATGGTTTACCGGTATTGCCGGAGGTGTTTTCCATAACATCGGACAAATTCTCGCTGCTGCTGCTCTGATGCAGACAACTGCGGTTTTTGCCTATCTGCCTGTTCTGATCTTATGCGGCATGGGTACCGGACTCTTTAACGGGCTGGCTGCTGCATTCTCTGTAAAACACTTTCTTACACTGCCAAAAGCAAAAAATATCTCTGAAAAAGAAAAAAAGACTTGACTTTTTTGCGTATATCATATATAATATAGATTATGCTGTTACATTTACATTGGGGTATAGCCAAGCGGTAAGGCAACGGACTTTGACTCCGTCACGCGCTGGTTCGAATCCAGCTACTCCAACCATATCTGCACCTAACGAATGATACAATCGTTGGGTGCATTTTTATTGTAAAAATGCCGAGAAATAAGCACATTTCCGGCAATCATCAAATGATAACAGCCACAGTGAGGTCAAAATCATTGTGGCTGATTGATATTTTCGGGGTAAAATAAAACGATAGCAAGTAATCGTTTTATTTTAGGAGTTAACGTTTTCTTTTTTGATGCTATCGTTTTCTGATTGAGTCAATATTTTCCATAAATAGAAATCATTCAAATCAAACTCTTTTAGTAACATTTTATTATGGTATATTGTAAAAAATAGTATATTTCAGCACAATTAAAATTATTCATCTTCAGCAAATAAATTATTATCTAATCAATAGAACTTACTTAAAACTATATACTATATCACCTAACGTAAATTATTTAGAAAAATTCTTCACAATACTGCCACACTTTTATTTCAGTAATTGCATACTGGTATGCTGCTGGAAAGTTGCCAATCTACGATTTCTCACTCAGATTGTAAGAAAAATATAAAGTTTCAAGTTAAATCTAAAAAACGCAAAAAGGTGATATTCAATTTCAGTTTACTCGGTAGAAGCAATATATATTTTTTTACTTATTACAGATCAAAAGATGTTATATCAATATATCTGTACTGAAAAAACTTTATGTATGATTGATTTTTCCTGAATTATCTGGTATAATACATTCAATGACAATCAGTCATTAAGTTTGATTTGACACTTTTGTGACATTTTTCTGACAGATTTACGGGGAATTTGCTCCTTGAAAATGGTATTATGTATACAGGCCAAACGAAAGAATGGTCAAATACAAATTCAAGGAGGATTGCCCTATGAAAAAGGCAAACAAAATGATTGCTATGATAATAGCACTGGCATCTCTTGCACCAACTGGTTTACAGGCTGCAGCTTATGAGGCAAACATAAAGCCTGAATCACCTGCTGTGATTCAAGAGGTCGAAGACGATTCTGAATCCTTTGGAGATTTTGAAAATCTGACAGATGAGGAAATTAAAGAACTCAACGGCATTTATGACAGATTCGAGGCAATTGATGAAGAGGTTGCTTCAGGTGTTGAGGATATTGATTCCCTAACAGATGAAGAGTACGAAAAGCTCTATGAAAAGTACGCTGATGAACTTGAAAAGCTTGAGGCTCGTTGCGAAGAACTTGAAACAAAGGCTGGAATCTTTGACGAAGATTTTTATGATGATTTTGAAGAAGTGGATTACGGTAACCTGACTGATGAGGAAATTGAAGAACTCAACGGCATTTATGACAGATTCGAGGCAATTGATGAAGAGGTTGCTTCAGGTGTTGAGGATATTGATTCCCTAACAGATGAAGAGTACGAAAAGCTCTATGAAAAGTACGCTGATGAACTTGAAAAGCTTGAGGCTCGCTGCGAAGAACTTGAAACAAAAGCTGGAATCTTTGACGAAGATTTTTATTATGATTTTGATGAAGATTTTTAATGCAACGATCAAGTGAACTGTATCGGAAACTGTGCAAAGAATAATAGATTGCAATCGATGCAGAGGATACATCGGAATACAGATAACGGGTACAATGATCTTTAGATGAATCCTAAAATGTTTAAATGAACAAAAGATAATACGATATCAAGCCAAACGCCTCACTCTTCCTCTCATAGTGAGGCATCTTTATTTGGAGGAACTGGAATGAAAAAGCTTATTTATGCCGCAGATGATGAACAGGATATTCTTGATGTTTTACATGAATTTTTATACAGTGCAGGATTTGATGTGCAAATTTTTCCGACAGGAGATGCACTTTATGAAAGATTCCGGAAACAGCCCTGTGATCTTGCAGTTCTTGATATTATGATGCCCGGCACTGATGGACTGACAATATGCCATAATCTGCGTGAAATTTCTGATATTCCAATTATAATTCTGACTGCAAAAGAAAGTGAAGCTGATCAGATGCGTGGATATGTACTCGGTGGTGATGATTATCTCATAAAGCCATTCTCTCCTTCACTGCTTGTTATGAAGATAAAAGCACTTCTACGGCGAACAGAATCACTGACATCCTCCAAAAATGATATGCCATTTGGTGATATTGTTTTTTCACGAACAGAACATGATGTAATATGTAAGGGAAAGCCACTCGGTCTGACAATGACAGAATATTCCCTCATGGAATGTTTAATGGAATCTCCGGGAAAAGCTGTTTCCAGGAATATTTTACTTGACAAGGTATGGGGGATTGATAATCAGGACATTGAAACCCGTGTAACGGATGAAACTGTTCGCCGTATCCGCCGTAAACTTAAATCTATGGGAAGCAGTGTTAAAATTTCTGCTGTCTGGGGCTATGGCTATAAATTGGAGGCATAGAGTGAATAAGCTTAGATATAAAATTGCAGCTCTTGTCGGCGGTTCGGTATTTTTTACATTTTTTATAATACTCGTAATATTTAATATTATTATGAATCGGCAGATTGAAACAAACGCAAAAAACTCAATTAATACACTGATGTCCGATGAAAATTGGGAAAATATCACACTATATACACCGGAAATCATAGATTTCCATGTTGATTTCAGAAATCGTGATTACAGTAATAATTCCGAATATAACAATACTGAAAAGAAAATCATAGAATGGCTTAAATACAATACTATTGAAGGAATTCAAAAGGTGAAAATCGGAGCGAATACCTATTATCTGTACTCCCAGATGATTCCTGAATCTGATACAGATACAAATGAATATTTATCTGATGATGAATTCTTTTATGATGACTGGAATACCGTTGTATACGTTGATATTACCGGCGAACCGGAGCTGATTAACAAAATGAGTATGATATTTTTGATTACAGCCCTGGCTATTGGAACATTTGGCAGTATTGCAGGATATTTTATGGGTAAGCGTCTGGAACAAAATCACCTTGTGCAAAAACAATTTTTTGAAAATACTTCTCATGAACTCAAAACACCTCTGACTTCAATTCGTGGTTATGCAGAAGGCATTGAAAAAGGCGTTATAACTGATTATGTTAAAACCGGAAGAATTATATCTGCACAAACAGAGAAAATGAGTCATCTTATAGAAGAAATTCTGCTTATGGCAAAGCTGGAAAGCGGAGCAATGCAACTTCATCGGGAGCAGGTCGAATTTAATGAACTTGTTGAGAACTGCCTTATGCCGCTCGAAGGCGTGATTCTCAACAGAAATCTGAGTGTATCATTAAGCCTCGAAAAAAGTACAATTTCAGCTGATCCCGACAGACTTGAACAGGCAATTTCCAATTTACTGACCAATGCTGTAAAATATGCGCAAAGTTTTCTGGATATTAGTTTCGATGGCAAAGTTCTGTCTGTTCAGAATGACTGTAATGAGATTTCTGATGATGAACTGAAACACTTATTTGAGCGATTTTATACAAGAAAAAAAGGTAATACAGGCATCGGACTTGCTTTATCAAAAGAAATTATTGAGTTGCACGGTTGGAAAATACAGGCAATTAAAACAAGCAAAGGCATTGATTTTAAAGTATTTATATTGTAGATTCAGATTATCAGAATTTACCAGCAGATACACAAAACAAGCTTTAATTGTATTACCGAAAAATTTGAATGTAACAAGTCAAAAAATATTAAGGAGAGATAAAGGTTGACTGAAAAAGAAAAGATGATAGCAGGAAAAATATATGATCCATCTGATAAAGAACTTGTGACACTTAGAACCAAAGCCCATAGGCTTAGTAAAGAATATAACGAACTACTTGAAACAGATGAAAGGCGTGCCGAAATTATAAGGGAACTGGGGATAATTGGAGATTCTTTTTTTCTTCAAGGACCTGTTCAATTCGATTATGGCTGCTTCACATCAGTTGGAACAAATTTCTATGCAAATTTCAATTTCACATGTGTTGATTGTTGTCCCGTGACAATTGGTGATAATGTTTTCGTTGGTCCCAATGTTTCGCTTCTTACTCCAATACATCCGCTTCGCTGGCAGGATAGAAATCAATATGTTAAGCAAGATGGTACTCCTACTGATAAAGAATACGCAAAACCAATTACAATTGGCGATAACTGCTGGATTGCTGGAAATGTAACTATATGTGGAGGAGTTACTATTGGTGATGGTTGTGTTATCAGGGCCGGAAGTGTAGTTACTAGGGATATTCCACCAAATTCGTTGGCGGTGGGAGTACCGTGTCATGTAATTCGTGAAATAACAGAAGCGGACTCATTGGAGAATCATCCTGAGCTGTTCTGAAACAAAACGCTTCTGCAGTTTTCTCAAAATTATTGACAATACTAAAAATGCAGCCAAAAGTGGCAACGCTGAGGAACGACCAGACGCAGGCTGTGAGATAAAACAGTGGAAAACGGCGGCAGAAATGCTGTCGTTTTTCATTGTTCCATTGTATATCTCCAAAGCGGGTAAACTTGGGAAGTTTGTGGGAAGGGCTCTCAATAGCCGTCAGACTGTTAATCTGTTTAAAAAATCACAAAACAGATCTCATCAGGTCTATTTCTGATATTATCCGCTTTTTTTAATTTCCTTACGTCTCATATAACTTTCACTTGTTAACTCTTGAGAGAATTTTGCCGGTTATACATGAACTTGATCTTTCTTTATATCTTTTTAATTTATCTCATTAAATCTTAATCCCGTTTTTAAAT
>JBJERF010000079.1:0-4066 GCA_051882115.1 Ruminococcus sp.
CCCATCGGCGACAACTCGTTCATTATATCACATATTTCCTAAGTTGTCAAGTAAACAATTCATGAACAGATTCAAATTTTCATTTGTTTCCATCCACTTTTTTATTTCCTGTTCCGATGTAATGAAGCCTATTTATTATACCACATAATTTTAAGCTTGTCAAGCTTTTTCGGAAATTTTTATAATCTCCTTTTCAGCTTTCCGCACATCACGTCCGACAGCTTTATTATTATAGCATAGCCTGTCCTTTCTGTCAACACTTTTTCTTGTAAATAGATTTCAACATTTTATGGGATGAATCGTATATTTTGCTCACATACTTTTTTTGAGCACTTGGATTTCACGTCTTTCATATAATAATGTATATTATATAAACTCTACGTCAGAAAAATCTTTCCATTCTTCTTTCTTTCTGAATATTCTATGAAACATCACAAAAAACTATTTGCATTTATGACGTGCCTGTGGTATAATAGAATGTGTCCATAAGAATTTTGTCAAATGGAGGTTTCATTATGAATCAAATGGAATTATACCGTTGCTGGCTTGAAAATGCAACCGATGATGCTGATTTGCAGAATGAGCTGAAAGCAATTGAAAATGATGAAGAAGCAATTCATGACCGTTTCTACCGGAATCTGGAATTTGGTACCGGCGGTCTTCGGGGTGTACTGGGTGCAGGTACCAACAGAATGAACATCTATACAGTACGCCGTGCAACACAGGGGCTTGCTGATTATATAAAGGAATCCTTTGAAAATCCCAGCGTTGCGATTTCTTTCGACAGCCGCATCAAGTCGGATATTTTTGCTCAGGCAGCTGCTGAAGTTCTGGCTGCAAATAATGTGCATGTCCATATCTATACAGAACTACAGCCTACACCCATGCTCTCCTATGCTGTTCGTGCACTGCATTGCAATGCCGGTATTATGGTAACTGCAAGCCATAATCCTGCAAAGTATAATGGCTATAAAGCTTATGGTGCAGACGGCTGTCAGATGACCATTGAAGCAGCTGATGCAGTCCTTGCTAAAATCAATGCACTGGATATGTTTGACGATGTAAAACATATTCCCTTTGCAGATGCATTGAATGCCGGTCTTATTTCTTATATCGGCGATGATATTATCAACGCTTATTATGAAAATGTGCTGGCACAGGGCATCAATACAGAGCTTTGTGCAAAAAGCGGTCTGAAAATTGTGTACACGCCTTTGAATGGTACCGGCAATAAGCCTGTCCGCACCATTTTATCCAAGATCGGTATTTCAGATGTAACGGTGGTCAAAGAACAGGAAAATCCGGACGGCAACTTTACAACATGTCCATATCCCAATCCGGAAATTCGTGAAGCTCTGAATCTGGGGCTGAAATATTGCGATTCTGTAAAGCCCGATTTGCTGCTGGCTACCGATCCGGATGCGGACCGTGTAGGCATCGCTGTTCCGGATGGTGACGATTATGCACTGTTCTCCGGCAATGAAGTGGGCGCAATGCTGCTGGAATATATTTGTGAGCAGCGCACCGCTAAGGGCACTATGCCGGAAAATCCCATTGCTGTCAAGACAATCGTTACCACAGATATTGTAAACGCTATCTGCAAGGCTTACGGCGTTGAGATGATTGAAGTCCTGACCGGCTTTAAGTTTATCGGTGAACAGATTGGCTTCCTGGAGAAAAAGGGAGAAGAAAACCGCTACATTTTCGGCTTCGAGGAAAGCTATGGTTATCTGGCAGGTACCTATGTGCGTGATAAGGATGCTGTGGTTGCCTCTATGCTCATCTGCGAAATGGCTGCCTACTACCGTACAAAGGGCATCTCTATGATTCAGGCACGTGAAAATCTGTATAAAAAGTACGGTGTATATGTCCACGCACAGCACAGCTTTACCTTTGAAGGTGAAAGCGGTATGATTAAGATGAGCGAAATCATGAATCAACTGCGTACCCATCGTCCGGATGCAATTGATGGTCTGAAGGTCGTTCAGTTTGATGATTATCAGGCAAGCACTTCCATAAACGCTGTCAGCGGCGAAACGAAGAAAATAGAACTGCCGAAATCCAATGTACTGGCATTTACGCTGGAAAATGGCGAAAAGGTCATCATCCGTCCGTCCGGTACAGAGCCGAAAATCAAGGCATACTATACCACCGCTGCGCCGACCATGGAGGAGGCTACAGCTATGAAGGACTCTCTGGATGCTGCATTCAGTCAGTATCTTGCATAAAGCATTCTCTTTCATCCAATGGAATTACAAGCACTGCGCCCTGTCTTTACCGGCAGGGCGTTTCTGCGGCTGTATGAAAGGAGCCATTTATGAAGCAATGGACAACAACCACCAGCAGCAAAAACCAGATACTCATTACCGCTTTTTGTGTGCTGATTATGATTCTGACCGGTGCCAGCGACGGCGCACGGGGCGTATTCCTGCCTTTATTTACAGATGCATTTCATCTGACGGATACACGTTCCACCCTGATTATTATGATGAGCTACGTGGGAAATCTGCTGTTTCTGATGGTGGGCGGGTATTTTCTTGACCGCATGAAAAAGAAAACCTTTCTGCTCATCATGATGGGCATGTGGATGAGTGCACTCGCCTGCTACGTACTGACGGAAAGCTATGCCGTTTTGCTGATCTGTATGATATTCAGTCTGGGCGCATCCACCATGCTTTCTACATCTGTCAATCTGATTACACCCCTTATGTTCCTGACACCGGCATTTTTTACAAACTTCTTTAATTTTACACAGGGACTGGGCATTTCTGCTGTACAGAAATTCGGCGGACAGGTTGCAGACAGCGGACTTTCCACAGCAGATACACCGGCAAACATGGGTGGATGGCACGGGTTCAACCTGCTGCTTCTGGTACTGGCAGCAGCTGCCATGCTGATTCTGACCCAAATCAAATTTACGGAATCTGCTCCACCCCATGACAAGAAAAAAATCGGCGGATACCGAACCGTGCTCAAGAATCCAGCCAGCATCCTGCTGATTCTCATTTGCGGATTTTACTACATGGCTGAACATGGCATTCAGAATGTACTGACCTCCTATGGCAGTGAATATCTGGGATATACCGTAGAAAAATCGGCTCTGTTTTTATCCCTGTTTTTTGGCGGAATCTGCATAGGAAGGCTTTTGTTTGCACCGATTGTCCAAAAGCTGGGAATTCTCCCCAGTATGACTGTGTTTGTAAGCATTTCAGGCATTCTGTATATAACAGGCATCCTGCTGGAACGCAGCGGTATCTGGATGCTTTGTCTATCCGGTTTGTCATTTTCCATCATCTGGCCCACAACAGTGCTGATGATTGCAAGCTACTTTTCGCCGCAGAATTCCGGAGTCGCTGTGGGATTCATTACAGCAATTGCCACACTGTTTGATATTGCATTCTACGCATTTTTCGGCAGACTGGTAGAGCTTTGGGGATATGGAATCAGCATAAAGATTCTGCCGGCAGCCATGCTTCTGTTCTGTGTATGCTTTTATTGTCTGCGTATTTTCTGTAAGCCAGAAGCTGCAAAAGGTACATAAATCCATTGAAAAACCGCATGAAGCGTATTTCAGTCGCCTCATGCGGTTTTCTATCTGTTTCTGTTATGATTCAATGGATACTACCTCAAAGCCGGCATCTGTAACAGCCTTCTTCAGTAGATCATCCGAAATATCACAGCTGAGCGTCACAACTGCCTGCTTCTTTTTCAAATCAATTTTTGCTTTTACGCCATCTATCGACTCCAACGCCTTTGTAACCGATGCTGCACAATGCGCACACATCATCCCTTCAATGGTCATAATCTTCCGGACATTTTTGGAAAACAGCATAGATTCACTTCCTTTCTGAAGAATTGGTACAGACTTATTATAACACAAATCACCGTGTTTGACAACATCTGATGCAATTCGTCATTCTGACCAAAATTACACAAAGCTTTTTGTATCAAAAAAATTGAAATAGAAGCTTGACAAGATGATGCAAATCTGATATAATAATAAAGCACTGAATGCGAGTGTGCTGGAATAGGCAGACAGGCTAGCTTGAGGTGCTAGTGTTGGAAA
>JBJERF010000080.1:0-18529 GCA_051882115.1 Ruminococcus sp.
CCTTGCGAGGACTAGCACCTGAAGCTAGCGCGTCTGCCGATTCCGCCATATCCGCATATAAAAACGTTACGTTGAAATTCAATTGTATGAAGTAAGATGGTGCGGATAAGAGGACTTGAACCTCCACCCCCTTGCGAGGACTAGCACCTGAAGCTAGCGCGTCTGCCGATTCCGCCATATCCGCATGTTGCTCAACAACAATATGTATTATAGCATAGGAATCCATTTTTGTCAAGCCTTTTTTTGGATTTTTTCATTGACTTTTTTTCTGTCCCTCTTGCACAAACGGAAATCATGTGGTATAATATAAAAACATGAGAGCGGAGGTAGAAAGCAAATGAAAGAACATTATCTGGATAACGCAGCGACTACGAAGCCCTGTGAGGCTGCTGTACATGCCATGCTGCGTTGTTTTCAGGAGACATACGGCAATCCGTCCTCTCTGCATCGGGTGGGGCTGCGTGCCCAGCAGGAGATGGATTCTGCACGTAAGATTCTGGCTGCGGCATTGGGCTGTGATGTACGTGAAATTTTGTTTACATCCTGCGCTACGGAAAGCACAAATACAGCCCTGCGCAGTATTGCTGCTGCGTATGGCAGACGGCGCAGGAAGATTGTCACCAGTGCCGTGGAGCATGCATCTGTCCGGCAGACGCTTGGCTTTCTGTCAGAAAATGAGGGCTTTGAAATTGTTGAAATTGCGCCGGATGAAAACGGCATGTATCATGCACGGGATTTTATACAGGCGGTGGATGAAGATACCTGTCTGATTACGATGATGATGGTCAATAATGAGACAGGCTATGTTTTGCCGGTAAAAGAGGTGTTTTCTGCGGTGAAACGCAGGTTTCCCCAGATTATTACCCATTGTGATGCAGTACAGGCGTTTATGAAATATCCGGTGCGTCCAATGCAGCTTCAGGCAGATTTTATTTCTCTGAGCGGTCATAAAGTGCATGCAGCCAAAGGCGTGGGTGCATTATATGTGAAACGAGGCATGAAGCTTCGTCCGTTGCTTCTGGGCGGTAAGCAGGAAAACAGCCTGCGTGCCGGTACGGAAAGTGTACCCTTGATTGCCGGCTTTGGCGCAGCCGTGGAGATGCTTGCACCTACTATGGACAGTCGTTTTCAGTATGTTCAATCTTTGAATATTGCACTGCGTGAAAAGCTGGAAACACTGAACGGTGTGCGTGTGCTGTCGCCGGAAGATGCTTCACCGTATGTGATGAGCATCATTGTGCCGAAAATCCGTTCTGAGATTCTGCTGCATTATCTGGAGCAGGGCGGTGTATACATATCCAGCGGTTCGGCATGTGCAAAGGGTGTAGGCAGCGGTATACCGGAGCTGTTCGGTGCCACAAAGGCAGAAGCGGACAGTGTGCTGCGGATCAGTTTTTGTGCGGATAATACAATGGACGATGTGGAAGCACTGGTTCAGGGAATTGCCGCTGGTCAGGTTGAAATTATGCATAATTAAGTGAGGATAAAGAGAATGGGTGAACATAGAGAGTTGATTCTTGCAAAATACGGGGAAATTGCCCTGAAGGGCTTGAATCGCAGTACATTTGAAGATATTTTGATGAAAAATATTCGCCGCAGACTTCGCATGATTGGTTCATTTTCTGTGACACGTGCGCAGTCTACAATTTATATAGAAAGTAAGGATGAACAGGCGGATCTGGATGCAGCCATGGAAACGATGCGGAAAGTTTTTGGCATTGCTGCGCTGTGCCGTGCCAAAGCCTGTGAAAAAAATTTTGATGCCATTGCATCCCTTGCAAAGACCTATCTGGAAGATGCACTGATGGGTGCACATACCTTTAAGGTAACGGCAAAGCGTGCAGATAAAGCGTTTCCCATGAAATCACCGGAAATCTGTACAGAACTGGGCGGTGTGCTGCTGGATGCATTTCCTCATCTGACGGTAGATGTGCATGATCCGGAGGTTGTGGTAACGGTTGAAATCCGTGACACCTACGCCTATGTTCATGGTGAAAGCATCAAGGGTGCAGGAGGTCTGCCGGTAGGCTGCGGCGGTAAGGCATTGCTGCTGCTGTCCGGCGGTATTGACAGTCCTGTTGCCGGTTATCGTATGGCACGCCGGGGCGTTCATATTTCTGCCATTCATTATGTCAGTCCGCCTTACACTTCGGAGCGTGCACAGCTGAAGGTAGAGGCACTTTGTCAGAAAATGACACCTTACTGCGGAAATATTGCCTTTTTCTGTGTTCCGTTTACGGAAATTCAGGAGGCAATCAAGAAAAACTGTCCTGAGGAATATTTTACGATTATTATGCGCCGTCTTATGATGGAAATTGCACAGCGTATAGCAGAGCAGGATGGATGCAGTGCGCTGATTACCGGTGAAAGCATCGGTCAGGTTGCCAGTCAGACCATGGAAGGAATCACCTGCACGGATGCGGTTTGTAGAATTCCGGTATTTCGTCCGCTGATTGGTCTGGATAAGACGGAAATCATTGAAACAGCCCGTGAAATTGATACATTTGAAACCTCTACGCTGCCCTATGAGGATTGCTGTACAGTGTTTACGCCAAGGCATCCGAGGGTGCGCCCACGTCTTGGGGATGTAGAGGCGGCGCAGAGCCGGTATGATTTTACACCGCTGATTGAAAAAGCAGTTGCCGAAACAACGATGAAGGTGTTTAAAGTGGGCAGTGAAGCTGTTTTTTAAACAGGCTCTAAGAAAGGATGCTATTTGAAAGGTTCGTGAAAAAAGTGAGAATGATGCAGATATCCGATGAAGCACTTGTGCAAATTTATCAAGAAGATAAAAATACCCTTGACAAAACCGTTTCGGATATTGTACAATTACTTGATAAGAGCACACAGAAAATTGCAACAGCAGAAAGCTGTACCGGCGGTCTGCTGTCCCAGTGGATCACTTCTGTTTCTGGTGCATCCAATGTTTTCGAATTGGGGATTTGTACATACTCCAATCGGATGAAGGAACACTTTTTGCATGTACCGTCCGAGCTGCTCCGTACTTATGGTGCAGTCAGTCCGCAGACAGCACAGGCTATGGCAGAAGGGCTGAAGGATATATCCGGTGCAGACCTGTGTATTTCTGTTACCGGACTTGCCGGTCCCGGCGGCGGTACGCCCCTGTGCCCTGTGGGAACGGTTTATACAGGAGTTTTCTATCATGATCGTTTGTGTGTGGCTCATTTGCAGCTGGCGCATCTTTGTGTACCGGAGCGTCAGGCAATCCGAACGGGTACGGCTGTGTGTGCGTTCGGAATTGCACGCAGAATGCTGATGGAGGAATCGGAATGCAGGATGTAAAATCAACGAATGATGAGAAGACCATGTCTTCCTTACAGAATGAACGTCCGCCTACCGAAGCCGGTGCAGCGGCTGCACCTTTCAAAAAGCCGGTTCAGAAAACGGCTTTATCCAAAAAAGATGCTGACAAAATCAACGCCATCCGCAGCACATTGGATGAGATTTCCAGAAAAGAAGAGGAAGAAGAAATTGTCAGCCGGATTACTGAAAATGTGCGTCTGTATAAAGAGAGAAAAGAAAATCCGGAGCGTTTTGCTGAAGAAGAACGGAAAGCCGCAGCAGCTGCGGCGGCGAAACGGCGCAGAAAAAGGAGACGTGTGCCCCGAAAGAAACAAGGTCTTCTCAAAGGTGTTCTGCCCCGGCGTGGGGATGGAATCGGAGAAATTCTGAGAAAATCTGTATTCTGGCTTTCTTCCTGCGTATTTGTGGGTTGTATGATCTGGACAGGAACGGAGCTTGTCAACCGGTATCAGACGCAGCAAAAATATGATGATATCAGCAGTCAGTACAATAACAGCACACGTCCTGTGACCACTCAGCGGACAACGGATGCAGCTGTTGTGCCGTCTGATGAAACTTATACAGAAACAGAAGTTCCAACAGAAGAAGCAACCTATCAGCTTTTGCCGGGTGCAGCCAATCTGCTGGAGCTGAGTCCGGATGTGGTAGGATATATCTCCATTCCGGACACCATTATCAATTATCCGCTTATGCAGAATCGTGAGGATGATGAGGGGGAAGAATATTTTCTGCACCACGATTTTTATGGAAATGATTCTCACTTAGGTTCTATTTTTCTGGATTTCCGCTGCAATTTTGATGTAGTGGGAGAGGATGGCAGGCTTGCTGTAGCGAATTCAGACAATCTGATTGTATATGGGCATGATATGCTGGATGAATCCATGTTCGGCAGTCTGCGCAAATACAAGAATGAAGAGGGCTACTATGAGAAGCATCCTCTGATTGAAATCAATTCCAATTATGAAAACTATGTTTACAAAATTTATGGTTATTTCATTGCGGACGCAGTGGATACCAGTGATACACGCTTTGAATATTGGAATTACATTGATTTTACCAGTGAAAGCGGTTTTTATGAATATGTAAATGAAGTGAAACGCCGGACGCTTCGTCTGACAAATGTAGATGTGCAGTACGGCGATTCGCTTTTGACTCTTTCAACATGCAGCGGCACATTTGATAATGCACGACTTGTGGTATGTGCCCGGCGTTTGCGTGAGGGAGAGGATCCATATGAGGGTACAACGGGCAGTATCCCCAATCCAAATATAAAATGGCCGACAGTATATTATAATTGGAACAGTAACACATACGACCCGAATGCGGAATTTGTTCCATATGGTTAATCTGAAGAGAAAAGAGATGTGTTTATGAAAAAGAATCTTTTGACGTATGCTGTTTTATTGTCAGCGATTGCTTGCGTGGGCACTGGATGCAGCTCCAACATTGATCAGAACGCAGAGATTTCCAATCCTGGGGCAGATGAGTCTGCTGTGACAGAGGCAGCAGAGCAGCCGGTTGAAACAGCAGAACCGACAACAGAAGAACCCACAGAGCCGCCGCTTCTGGAGCGGGCAGAAAAGCTTCTGAAGCAGAATCCGGATACCATTGGTTATATCAGTGTTCCGGGAACGGATGTGGATAATCCGGTTGTACAGACCAAGGATAATGATTATTATCTGCATATGGGCTTTGATGGTCAGGAATATCGTGCAGGAACTGTGTTTATGGATTACCGCAATGTGTTCAGCTGGAAGGAAGAGGAGCATTCTGAAAATATTGTGCTTTACGGTCACAATATGGCAGATAATACGATGTTTGGTTCTCTGCGTCGTTATCGTCAGGATCTGGAGTTTTATAAGGAAAGTCCCTTTGTCAAATTCAGCTCCAACTATGAGGATTATACATATGTGATCTTTGGTCTGGTTATCACAAGCGGCGATGCAGTTCCGCCTAACGATGATCTTTATGCAGATCCTATGTCATGGGATGGATTCCCGTACTGGAACATGGAGGAACTGGATGATGAGAAGCATTTCAATTATTATGTAGATACCATTGAATCCATGAACATGATTGACAATCAGGTGGATGTGAAGTTTGGTGACGAACTGCTGACCTTATCTACTTGTTATTCAGATGAGGATAATTCCCGTTTCTTGATTGTAGCCAGAAAACTGCGTGAAGGAGAAACAGAGGAATCTCTGAAGAAAGTGATCAACGGTGAAGCAGCTGCTGCAACGACTCAGGCAGAAACATCATTGGCAGATACTGAGTAAATATGGCATATGGGAGTGAGCAGGATGCGTTTTGAATGGATGTGGAAATGTCTGATTTCCATGACGGCAGTTGTTGTGATGATGGGGTCAGCTGCTTTTTCGGTGCATGCTGTAAATGGTGTACCGTCTCTGTCTTCGCCGGCTGTTTCCAATATTCCGCTGGAACATGCAGATACAAATGCGGAAGCATCATCCGGAGCAGCCTTTCGCAGTACTGCAAGGAAAGAAAGTCGGCTCAAGCTCTCATTGGTGCAGTATCAAGAGGTAGATGAAGAAGAAGCTGCGAAGAATCAGACTGTAAAGCCCGGAGAATTGGCAAGTTCGGGCATTGGCGCAGCTGCGGGGCCGGATGCAGCTGTTTCCATGGCAGATTCTGTTCAGCCGGGGCAATTTGCATTTACCACATATGGTTTTGGTCATGGGGTAGGCCTGAGTCAGAATGGTGCCAATTTTTATGCAACCTATGGCGGATATGATTATCAGCAGATTCTGTTTCATTATTATCCCGGAACAACCCTTGTACAGACAGAAATACCTGCTGCTGTATCAGCAGGCGGACGTACAGGCAGTGTTCTGGATATTGTTTCTATGGTTGTATACAATGAGATGTCCAGCACGATGCATGAGGAAGCCATGAAAGCACAGGCAGTTGCAGCTTATTCCATTATTATGAATCCGCAGGGAGATTCCAGCTCTTTGATCTGTAAGGCGAATCCGCCTGCCAATGTGGTGGCTGCGGTGCAGTCTGTGCTGGGGCAAGCACTGTATTATGATGGAAGCTATGCATTAACCGTATTCAGTGCATCCAGCGGCGGATATACTGCCAATGCTTCGGATGTATTCGGAACGAATTATCCGTATTTAATCAGTGTTCCCTGTGCATACGATGCAGATTATGACCCGCATTACGGAACAGTAATATATCTTTCGTCAGAGCAGGTGCGTGTACGTTTGCAGAATGCATATGGAGTTTCTCTCAGCGGAAGTCCTTCTTCCTGGATTCAATTGAATCCGGGCGGAGGCGGATATATCAACAGTGCAGTCATCGGCGGACAGAAGACTGTCAGCGGTGAATCTCTGCGTTCTGTTTTAGGACTGAAAAGTGGACGTTATACGTTTGTAGTGGGTGCATAAGCATGAAATGCATGCAGATTTCATGATATGAAAATAGAGAAAATGGAATAGATTCAAAAAAGCCGCTTCTGCTTTTCGTTACGAAATGGAAGCGGCTTTTATAGCAGGGGATTGAATGGTCAGTTCCCGTTTATGATTTTACTGAACACTGAGGAATGCGCTGTTTACATAGCCGGTAATGCCCTGATAGAAAATGACATACCAGTCTCCGGTTTTTCCATAAACGGTAACAGTAGAACCATCTGGAATGGAGCCAATGATTCGTCCGTTTATGGAAGGATAACTGCGGATATTCAGATTGCTGCCGCCGGCAGTGACTGTACCCATGCGGATGGGGCCTGCATAGACAAAGGGAATTCCGAAATAATCACACAGGGACTGTACCAGATTTACAGCAATGGCATTGAGATTGCCTTTAATCCATGCAGCGTCCTCAGGATTATCGTGATAGCCGATTTCGCACAGCACAGCAACGGCTTTGGTCTGAGTAACTTCGCCCAGAGATGTTGTAGGACGTGGCGTACTTTTGTCCGGAATCGGATAAATGGATTTAAAATTGTTGGCAATAATCGTAGCCAGCAGTTCGCTGTCTTCGCTGGCAGGTGAATAGTATATATCAATACCACGCAGTTTGCCGGCAAGTGCTTCGGGTGCAGCATTGCTGTGCAGAGCGAGATGCACATCGAAATTGCCGGCATTGGAATCAGCAATTGCACCTGCTACGTTTCGGTTCGGGTCATTTCTGCGGTATACAATACCGCTGGAACGAAGATACGGCTCCATACGGTCCGCAATTTCGTTCATATATTGTTCTTCCGTCCCACCGCTGACATAGGTATTCCATTCCTGCGTAGACGGACTTAAAAAAACACTTGGCATGCTCTGAAATCCTCTTTTCTGAATGATGCAGGCAAAAAGCCTGTTCCATACAGCGTATGCAGCGGATTGCAATTGTGTTACCACAGGCAGGCATTTCTTTCGGTTTTTCTATACAGCAGGAGTGGTTATCTGCCGAACAGTTTTCGTTTTTGTTTGGGTTCAACCGGAAGAACTTCTTCAAATACAGCATAGAACTTCATAGGAATAAACCGATCCATGTGACATTTTCCGAAAAACCACTTTTTATATTCACATTCCTTTATGATATCTTCAAAGAATGTGTGGATTTCCAGCCGCTGCTGTACGTCTACTCCCAGACAATCTTTCAGAGATGCCGGCGGTTCATGGGTGATGATGTAATCCACTTTGGAATGGTACTGATTCAGCATATAGATGGCATGCCGGATTTCCGTATGGGTAGGCTGTTCCTGTTTCCACCAGTTGCCGGTTTCACGGCGGTATTCAATATCCTGACTGTGTCCGCCGCCAAATGTAAAATAGGTCTTATCTTCAATGGTATAAACTTCACCTCTCTGCAAATGCAGAATATTTGGTGCGATTTCACGGGCGATTCCGCCGTTCCATCGAACCAGCGGATAATCTCGTTCCAGCAGATCAAAATTTTCATGGCAGCCATCGATAAAAGCAATGGTATATTTTTTCTGACTCAGTTTTTTCAAAGCAGCATGTTCCTGACGGGAACCATCCCAGATAAAACCAAAGTCACCGCAAATCATCAGCGTATCCGTTTCATTCAGCTTGCGCAGAATCGGATCACGAAAGCGTTCCAAATCTCCATGTGTGTCACCTGTTACATAAACCAACGTTTGTTCCTCCTTGTTTTGCGAAAGGGAAAACAGCAGTGTCTGCTTCTGAACCGCAGACATTCCGTGTAATTTCCTTAAAAAATTCACACACACCGAAGCAGTGTGTGCCTTCTGCTCTCTTTAAAGTTATTTTATCATATTTCCGAAGAAAGGTAAATATATTTTTCAAAAAAGTCTTTTCGAATCGCTTTTTTTTTGCTATAATAAGAAGAAAAGGGTCGAATTCAGCGTTATATGATTTTATTTGCAGGAAAGGATGGTATGAATATGAAAAAAAATGTGCGTCGCCGGGTGCTGACGTTTCTGATGATTTCGCTGATTTTCAGCTGGATTTTTCCGGAAAGTCTCACGGCAGATGCCTATGCTTTTACACCGCCGTTTACGATCAAAAGTGAATCCGGCATTGTTCTTAATCTGGATTCGGATACGGTTGTGTATGAAAAAAATGCGGATCGTCAGGAAATGCCGGCACATCTCGTGCAGATCATGACCGCCATTATCGTATTGGAAAATTGCAGCAATATTGATCATACATCGATTACGATGTCTGTCAATCCTTATACACTGTTTCAGGGCTACAGTGAACTGGATGATATCCGTTATGCAGGCATTGAGGCAGGGGACTCCTTAACCGTTGCGGAGTATCTTTATGCAATGCTGCTGACTTCCAGCTGTGAATCCGCCTACATTCTGGCAAACTATATCGGAAACGGCAGTATGGATACTTTTGTAGGTATGATGAACAACAAAGCCGCTGATATTGGCTGTACCGGAACGCATTTTACCAATGCCACGGGTCTGTATGATGCCTATCAGATTACAACAGCACGTGATATGATGCTGATTACTCAGTATGCGCTGAACCATGTGCCTCGGTTCCGTGAAATTGCCACCGCAGAATCCTATGCAACCATGTCGAAAAGCAGCGACACACAGTCAGCTATGAGTGGATGGTCATGGGATCATTCCAACACAATGACAGATCCGGACAGTGCATCTTATTATGAAGGGGCAAAAGGAATCAAAACGGGGAATCTGAATCGATACGGACGGAATATTGTGACCATGGCAACACGGGATGGCATGACATATCTGGTGGTTTTACTGGGAGCACCTTTTGAAGATGAGGAAGGTGAACTTCAGTATTATCATCTGGAAGATGCAGCAAATCTTCTGGACTGGGCATTTTCCAGTTTTCAGTATACAACACTGTTGGGGAGTGATGAAGAAATTGCAGAGCTTCCTGTTTCCGACTCCAACGGCAATGATTTTGTTCTTGTAAAGCCCAAGGAAACGCTTTCGATTCTCTGGTGTACAGATGTGGATGTCTCTGCCATTCAGCGAGTGCCCACTTATAATGAAAATATATCTGCACCGATTCATAAGGGAGATGTTTTGGGTCAGCTGGATCTGAAATTCTCCGGTGAAGTGATTGCAAGCGTGGAGCTGGTGGCGGTCAGCAACGTAGAGCGTTCTGCTGTAAAATATAATGCCAATGCTTTTATTACTTATTTTACAGATTCCGGAATCGGGTCTACCTTTCATGTCAGCTTGATTTTTGCATGTATTTTGTCTGCTGCCTATATTATTCTGTGCATCTATTCTGCCTATGCAGCCCGACAGAAGCAGAAAGCAATGGATGCTGTTCATGTTGTTCCACGTGGGACAAGTTCGGATACACAACCGCCGCAAAAGAAGGCTTGGAAGCGTTCCGATCCTGTATTTTATCATAAACCGTCTGATGATCAAAAATAAAATGATCCGCAGGGGATGCATCTGATTGAGATATCTCCTGCGGATTTTTTGATGGTTTATAAAGCCAGTTCAAATTTCCGGATGTTTTCCTTGCGTCCGATGACTGTGATGGTATCTCCTGCCTGAAGCAGAAAGTCCGGAGAAAATTCAATTTCGATCTGCCCATTGCGTTTGATGGCAATGATATTCAGCCCATAATTTTTTCGTATGTTAAGAGATAAAATACTATGTCCTTCAATTTTCTTTGAGACTTCAATTTCTGTGATATTCACTTCGTTATTCAGGGCGATATATTCCAATAAATTGGGAGCCAGCAGCTTGTTGGCAAGGCGTACCGCCATATCACGCTCTGGAAAAACGACCTCTGCCCCCATCATTTCCAGAATATCGCCCTGCTCTGCACTCATTGCTTTTACAATTACCCGTTTTACACCCAGCCGTTTCACATGCAGCGTGGTCAGAAGGCAGACATCAATCTGCTCTGCAATGCCAATAATAACGATATCGCAGTCCTTGAAACCTGCCTGTTCCAGACTTTCCTGTGTCAGTGCATGAATGATATGAGCATTTTCCGTGAATGCAGCTGCTGCATTGACTTTGTTTTCATCTTTATCCGCAACTACCAGTTCACATCCGCTTACAGCCAGTTCTTCAGCCAGTGCAAAGCCGAATCTGCCCAATCCGATGATACCATATACCATTTTCTTTTTCTGTTTTGCTTTCATAATTGTATTTCCTCCTGTTAACCAATGGGCAGTTGACCTTCTGGCAGCTCTACCATCTGATTTTGTTTTTTCACAAACAGACTGACAACCGTCAGAGAGCCAAGCCGTCCCATATACATTGTGATAATCAGACAGATCTTTGCAGCGTATCCTAATTCCGGTGTAATTCCTGTGGAAAGTCCCACTGTGGCATAGGCAGAAAATGCTTCATACAGCAGGGAAGAGAAAGGAAGCTCCGGTTCCAGTAAGCTCAGAACCAGTGTACAGCTGAACACGACACTCAATGCAATGACAAATATAGCAAATGCAGAATGAACCGTCTGGGATGGAATTCTCCGTTTGAAGGCTGTAACGGAGCGTCCGGAGGGATAGACAATCACTGCACGGATGAGCGTAAAGAAGCTGGTTACTTTAATACCGCCGCCTGTGGAGCCGGGAGCCGAGCCGATAAACATCAGCAGCATCATCACCAGCAGACCGGCATTTGAAAAGTCCCCGATGTTATAAGTTGAAAAGCCGGCGGTTCTGGTAGATACGCTTGTAAAAAAAGCAGCCAGCCATGAAATGTCATTTTCAGTTAGTTTCAGAAGAATGGTGCCTCCTGTAATCAGCAGCAGTGTCATCAGTACAACGACCTTTGTATGCAGACTCCATTTGCGTACATGATGCTGATGGATCATCTCACTCATAACAAAGAATCCCAGACCGCCTGAAATAATCAATCCGGCTGTAATCAGATTCAGGGGGATATTGTCAATATATCCGGACAGCCCCTGAAAACCGCCCAGAATGTCAAATCCGGCATTGTTGAAGGATGCCACGGAATGGAAGATGCTGATACCGACTGCATGCCAGAAAGGATAGTCTTGTATGAATACAAAAAAGCTCAGCAGTGCACCGATGGCTTCCACAAGAAATGTTGTCCGCAGAACCCATTGAATCAGCCCCTGTAATCCCATCATAGACGGATAATTGAGAGCCTCACGCAGCAGTACACGGTCACGCATGCGTATTTTCTTACCAGCCATGGTAATAAAGCCCAGACCGATGGTGGTAATGCCCAGACCGCCGATTTGAATCAGTATGCCAAGGATGGTCTGTCCGAAAGCGGTAAATGTATCCGCAGAATCCACTGCCAGCAGACCGGTCACGCATACAGCACTGGTGGATGTAAACAATGCATCACAAAAGGTTAGAGACATCCCCGGCTTTTGTGATACAGGCAGCATCAGCAGAACGGTTCCCAGCAGAATAATCAAAGCAAACCCCAGTGCGATGGCCTGCATGGATGTTAAATGTCTTTTTTTCATAAGTCCATATACCTTTACTCCAAAAAACCGGAAAGGATTCCTCTCCGGTTTTTTGTATCTTTTTTTAGTTTAAATCAACAGATGCCACATCCTCCAGTGTCAGTGTGGTCAGCTCCTCGTCTGAAATTTCTGTTGTCATTTTTGCAAGGCGGTTTGCCTGATTGGAAAGGGCACAATCCACATAATTGCGCACATCCCGTGCGTTGGCAAAGGTTTCATCCTGACGGCTGCATCGTCTGCGGAAATATTCCAGTACATGCATTTCCGCTTCAGTAGATGGGGTCAGCGCATATTTTTTGCAAACGCCTTTGAAAATATGCAGCAGCTCATCCGGCTTATAATCCTCAAACAGAATGATGGTACGGAATCGGGAGTGCAGTCCGGGATTGGATTCCAGAAATTGTTCCATTTCATCGGGATAGCCTGCTACGATGACAATAAAATCATCTCTGTGATCTTCCATTTCCTTGAGCAGCGTGTTGACCGCTTCCATGCCGAAATCATTGGATCCGGATGCAAGGGTCAGGGTATAAGCTTCATCAATAAAGAGCACACCGCCCATGGCCTGATCGATGACTTTTTTGGTCTTAATGGCAGTCTGACCTACATATCCGCTGACCAGACCGGAACGGTCGGTTTCCACCAGATGTCCTTTTTCCAGAATACCCAGTTTGGAATAAATCTTTGCAAGCAGCCGTGCAACTGTTGTTTTACCTGTTCCCGGATTTCCGGAGAAAACCATATGCAGGGACAATGTGAGTTCCGGCAGGCCTCGTTCCTGACGAAGCTTTCGTACTTTAATCAGATTGATGAGACTGCCCAGCTCTTCCTTGACACGATGCAGACCCGTCAGAGCATGCAGTTCTTCCATCAGTTCTTCCAGCGTTTCTTCCGGTTCCTGTGTGACATCCACTGCGGTATTTTCTTTTTGTTCCTTGTCTTCGGGCTTCTGTTCCTCCGTCTGGAAGTTCAGCTTCGGTTGAAAATCCTTGGGTACACGAGCGGCACGATTTTTAAGAGGGCTGTGCCATGCACGCAGATAGGCGGCACGATAGGTGCGCAGTTTGATCATCAGCTGTGCAATGGCAGTGGTCTGAATGGCATCAGCGGTTCCATCCATGGCACTGAGCATAAGCCCGACGGTATTGACAGTTTCAAGGAACAGCAGCGATACACTGCCTGTAGGTTCATTGCCCATCATATCTGCATCCAGAAACAGCTGCAAAACGCCGATGAACGTATCACAAACGCCGTTTATGGTAATCTGGTGCTCCTGTAAAAACCGGTTCAGATACGGTGCTGATACCGCATAGCCCATACAGCTTTGAATCAGCTGTATTTCACATTCGTTCAATACCTGATTGGAGTTTGCGAGAAACAGCATGTATTTTAAATAAGAGAAACGTGCATACTCATCCAGTGCCATATGACTTCCGGGAATAGAACGTCCTTCTGCTTCATATTTACGGCACAGTTCATATGTATAGTGTACAGCAAGCTGCAGATCTGAATTTGCCATTATTTGTCTCCTGATTCTGTGTGGGATTCATCCGGAAGCTCCTGCTGGAACATGACAGAACGAAGATCCTCATACATTTTTTGATAGACTGCAATCAGTTCCTGATTGGTTTTTTCACGGGATTTTACAATATCCGAAGCAGCAATTGCCTTTGCCTGATTGGCAATATCTCCCGGAACATGCTGGTTGGGCAGCTGTTTCAGATATTCCAATGTCTGCTGCATATGGGTATGGTCCTCCTGAATCTGTGCAAGCAGACGCAGTACGGATTTGTAATTTTCTTTCAATTCCTGAAGTGTAAAGATACTATTCATCATTTTTTACACGCTCCTTTTCTTTTTTCTGATGATGTGCTTCAATTTTCTTTTTTATGAAATAGCCGAATACAGCGGCTACAGCCATTACAGCTGCGAGAATGATGACCAGCTTATAATTTCGATCCCAGATGCTTCCGCCCAGCCAGATTGTTGCAGCCAGTGCCGGAATACGGCCGATTGTTGTCAGCAGAAACAGATGCATGGGTTTAATATTTGTCAAAGAGACGATATAGGTCAGCGGATCCTTGGGCAGTCCCGGACAGAGAAATACCAGAAACACAAAAATTTCCAGTCTTTTTGGATTCTGCAAGAATTTATAGGTATGCAGCTGCTCATCGGATACAAACAGATTGACGACGGGCTTTCCCACAGCTTGTACGAGATAATAGACAATTGCCGTACCGAGAAAACAGCCGGCGGTACAGATGACAAGTGTCATCCATTCTCCAAAGAGCATACCGCCGATCAGTGGGATGGGTCCGCCGGGAATGACTGCAATTACAATTTGCAATACCTGGAGTGCAAAGAAAATGACATATTGAAAAATGCCCAGACCGCTGACTTTTTCCAAAATGGCCTGTTGTCCCTCTTCTGTTGTGAGTGCATGCACCAGCGGCAAGAAAGCAATGCTTGCGCCTATAAACAGGACTGCAACCACCACAGCCAGAACAATCACTTTTGTTTTGCTTTTTTTATCATGGGCATCGCAGGAAGTTTCCTGTGTTTTTTTATTCTCTGTATGCTTCATTACAAATGCTCCTCTATGAGAATGCGTTCTGTGAACCGGTTGAATATCTGTCTGCATGTTTCTCAATGAATTTTCTTGTTGATTTATAATATAGTATACTCCATTTTCTCTGAAAATGCAAGAGATTTTTCATCTCTATGCCTGATTTATGACAAATTCACAAAAGCACTTGACATTCTTATCGAACGGGTGTATAATAAGATATATATCTTACAGAAAGGATGAACGTATATGAGAACATTACGTGCTGGTATTGCAGCGATTTTGTGCGTTGCAGTTATGGGGATTACATTTAGCGGATGCAGCAATGACAAGGAATCTTCCTCAAATTCAGGCGATTCTTCAGTTGCTGCTGAGGTTTCAAATAATGGGGATGCAAACAATGAGGTAAGCAGCAGCACTTCAGCCGGAGACGATGCGGATATTGAAGTGGATGAAGATGCTACAGACTTTTTAAAGCAGGATGCTGTGTTTAGCTGGGGTGAGCAGACAGAAACATCTGATAGCGGAAATTCTGTACAGGATCCTACTGAAGCACCTGAAAAAGAAATTACAGTGGTAACAGAGTATGTAGCTGTAACAGAAGCAGGCGGAGCAGTAGCTACGGATGCAAAGGGCGAAACCGTAACAGAGGTTGTCACAGCAACACAGGCAGCAAACGAACAGTCTGGCAATACATACACACCTGCCATGGATAATTTCCGTTCTTATTGGCTGGACATGACCTCGAATAACGGTGAATATGACAAGGTGTTCAACGGTGAATTTCTGGTTGTTACTTTCAAAATTAAAGAAGGCACACCGGATGGCAATTATGCAATCACCATGAGCAATCAGGACTTTGTAAATTGGGATGAAGAACAGTTGGATGTAAAGACCGTAGACGGTTACGTAACAGTTGGTTCTGCCGTTCCTACTGCTGCCGGTCAGGCGCAGCCGGGTCAGTTTACCATTCAGGCCATTGGTGCAAAGGGCAATGTTGGCGATGAAGTAGAGGTTGTATTCAATGTCAATGACAATCCGGGTCTGGTTGGCTATATCTTTAACTTCCAGTATGATAAGAATGCGCTTGAAATTGTAAATGCACGAATCGGTGATGATTGTTCGGATATCATTCATTCTGTGAATGACTAAACGATAAAATGAAAAGCGGGTGCTGCAAAGTGAAATTTGCAGCACCCGCTTTTTTGATGGCTCAGGACCATATGACGGATACATACGCTGCCAATGTTGAACCTGCCCATGCGGAGAAAATGCCCACAATCGCACCGCCGAAAATATCAGACGGATAATGCACGCCCACATACATACGGGAAAAGGCAATCATGCAGCCGATCAACAGGATGGGGATTCCGATAGAAAAGGGCAAACCGGAAAATAAAATCAGGGAAGCAGAAACAGAGCTTGTGGTATGACCGGAGGGAAAAGACCAGTCCTTTGGCGGTTTGATGAGAGGATGCAGTGTTTCCAGCTTATGAAAAGGACGTTTTCGTGCAACAAGATGTTTTAAAAGACAATTTGTCAAAAGCACACCAATGATTTGGGCACAGAGTACAGATGCGCCCAAAAATCGCAGTGTGGGGAAGCAAAGCAAAATTGCTGCACACGTAATCCAGAGAATTCCGCCGTTTCCCAAAGCAGAGATTTTCTGCATCCATCGATTCAATTTTGGACGGCGGATTCGATCCTGTACCTGTAACAAAATTTTTTCATCCAGGGTTAATAGAAATCGGATTGCTTTCTGCATAGGCTTTCTCCTCTTCCTTTTTGTTTATGATACCCTTTTCTTGTGAATTCTGTATGATATTTCAATGACATGTTCCTAAATGCTGTGTTATTTCTCCGTTATGCCTCTGTCTGCGTCAGTATTTCATCCGTTTATTCATGGGAGCGTTCATTTTGCTTTTCATCGTATTCTGCTTGCCGCAGTTTTTGTCAAAAGATGGATTGCAGCAGTAAAAGTTTTTCGCATTCAGATCATCCTGTACATCACGGAGTGCTTCGCCGAAACGGTCAAATGGAAGCGGATTTTTGCCTACTTGGCTGTATGATTCATGTATCAGGGGTGCATCAGATTTTCCATTGGATGTGTGTATGATCGGGATAGACCAGAATTTTTTCAATCAGGATTCTTGCAACATCCACCTTATCATCAAAGGACAGTGCATCCCAAACCTGCATACAGTTTTCTAATTTGGATTCATGGGATAGCTGAACGGATTCTTTAAGCTCCGAAAGCTTTTTTTCCAGTTTGCACTTTTGAGTGTCTAATGCAGAAACCTTTTCATTGATATATTGCATTACAGTTTCCGTGGCATTTGGAATCTGGTTTACCAGAGGTTCAATGGATGAATCAAGTTTATCTATCTCAATCTGTAAATGTTCAATTTGTTTATTGATAGGATTATCATCCGATGGTGCCGTTATGGATAAGGATGCAATTTTATTTTCAATTTCCTGTTGAATGGTCTTTTCCAATAGATTCACACGAATTGTCCGGCTGGCCCCGTCACACATTCTGGATGATGTTTTTAAATAACAGCAGAAATATCCGACTGTGCCATCTTTTCTGCGTGATTTTTTCAAAGACATGGCGTATCCGCATTTTCCGCATTTAACCAGACCCACCAGCCAGCTATTCTGCGCCTTTCCATATGCTGCGTGATGGTGGTTCAGCAATTTTTTTCTGCATGCCAGCCAAGTTTTAGAATCAATGACACCTTCATGGGGCGCAATCACCACATCATGTCCTGCCAGATCGGCGGCTTTATGGCTATCCGGATGAATCCCCCTGAACAGATATAAGCCATTTATCCCATTGAATTCTTCGGGAGCATTGCAGAGGTTGCATTTATGGGCTTTAAAAAACGCATATATGCTGTAGTCTGCTTTGCAGTAAATGGGATTCCGGAGCAATTCACTGACACGGGAAGCATTCCAGATTTTCTCTCTTCTGCCCTCCTTGGGTATATTTTGCAATGTGCGAGCTACATCTCCTAATGTTGTATGGGGGTGTGCATACATTTCATACATCATTTTTACATCTGATATTTCATTGGGTATGGGTGCATACATAGATGTATGTATACCGTTGATGGCAGTATCCTTACGTTCAAAGCCATAGGGGATTCTGCCGCCCATGTAAAATCCTTTTTTTGAACGGGAATCATATGCATCTGTGACACGCTGCTGTATGGTTTCACGTTCCAGCTGAGCGAATACAATACAGATATTCAGCATGGCACGACCCATGGGGGAAGATGTATCAAATTTTTCAGTAGCGGATATAAACTGAACATCATATTTCTGAAAGATTTCCATCATTTCAGAAAAATCCAGAATGGAGCGACTGATTCTGTCCAGCTTGTATACAATGACGGTGGAGATTTTGCCTTGACAGATATCATCCATCATCTGATGGAAAGCCGGTCTGTCTGTATTTTTTCCGCTGTATCCATTGTCCGAATAGATCTGGTATGCATGCCCTCTGGCTTCAAACTGGCAGAATTCTATCTGACTTTCTATGGAAATAGAATCCACTCGTTCCACGGATTTCCTTGCATAAATTGCAGCCATTCGTTTCATATTACCACCCTGAACGGAAAGAGCATGTTGTCTGATTGAATAGAAATTTTCCTATATGACGGTATCCTATCCTGTAAAGGCAACACCGCACAGTTGCCAAAAGAGAAAAAGTATGGTAAAATAATAT